>DAIQNP010000095.1:0-8697 GCA_036788335.1 Erythrobacter sp. | reverse complement strand
AGAAGGCGGCCAAGCTGAAGTCGGGTTCGAAGGAGCCGGGCAAGATTTCGGCCGGGACCATCACGCAGAGCGCGATCAAGGAAATCGCCGAAACCAAGATGGCCGATCTCAACGCCAACGACATTGACCAGGCGATGAAGATCATTGCCGGAAGCGCCCGTTCGATGGGCCTCGAAGTGGTGGAGGGCTAAGCGATGACCAAGATTGCCAAGAAGCGCCAGGAACTGGCCACACTCGACCGCGAAAAGCTGTATACCGTTGATGAGGCACTGGCCACGCTGCGTCAGTTCAAGGGCAAGTTCGACGAAACCGTCGAAGTTGCGCTGAACCTCGGCGTCGATCCGCGCCACGCCGACCAGATGGTGCGCGGCATGGTGTCGCTGCCCTCGGGCACCGGCAAGGACGTGAAGGTCGCGGTGTTCGCGCGCGGCGACAATGCCGAAAAGGCGCTGGCCGCCGGGGCCGACAAGGTCGGCGCGGAAGACCTGATGGAAGACATGCTGGCAGGCAACCTCGACTATGACCGCGTGATCGCGTCGCCTGACATGATGGGTGTGGTTGGCCGCCTGGGCAAGACGCTGGGGCCCAAGGGCCTGATGCCGAACCCCAAGCTGGGCACCGTGACCCCGAACGTCGAACAGGCAGTCAAGGATGCGAAGGCCGGCCAGGTCGAATTCCGCGTCGAAAAGCAGGGCATCATCCATTCCGGGATCGGCAAGCTCAGCTTCACCGACGAGGCGCTCAAAGCCAATTTCAAGGCGCTGACCGAAGCGATCGTCAAGGCCCGCCCGTCGGGTGCCAAGGGCAAGTATGTGCGCAAGGTCACCGTGACCTCGACGATGGGGCCGGGCCTCAAGGTCGACCTCGGCGAAGTCGAAGGGGCGTAATAACGGCTCGGGGCTGCTCCGGCAGCACCAGCAAGGGGGGGCCGGGAGCGAGGCGCTTCCCGGCCCCTTTTGCGCCCCCGCGCTTTTGCGTCCGGCTGCGCCTGCGCCGCGACGGGAAGGCAGGGCGCCGGGATAGGAGCCGGGTGGCCGTTCGTTGGTGGGGCAAGGAGATACCCCATGCTCAAGGCCGCCGTCGTCATTGCCGGGTTCGTGATCCTCATCGCGACCTACCTCACCGATTCCCGCCTCGCGCCGCCGGTGGGTGCCGGCCTGCTGTTCCTCGCCCTGATGTACGGTTGGTTGTCGAACCGCCATGCCGGCCGGGCGAACCTGAGGCAGGCGGAAGAGGCAACCCGCCGCCAGCGCGAGGAGCGCGCGCACGAACCGCGTTGACCACGGGATTAGGCGCGCAAGGAGGCCCGGACGCGGCCAAGCGCACCGCTGCGCAGTGCCAGTCCCTTGGCCCGGCCGACAGCGCCGTCGAAGCCCGAACGGGCGGCGAGCAGTGTGCGGTTGGCCAGAGTCGGCTCGAGCAGGATCACGCTGGAACAATCGAGACTGCCGGTCCCGAACATCGCCTTGTGCGCGCCGTCGCCCTCGGTGAAGTCGAACCAGCGGAAGCGCTGCTCGGCAAACAGGCGTTCCAGCGCGTCCATCTGCAACACCGTGCCGGGTGAAAGCCGCGCCCAGCCGGGATCGTAGCCGAGGTGGGCGTAGAGCAGCGTTGCGCCCGTCACCGGCAGCGACAGATAGGCGATTGGCGCGCCGGCGGCATGCAGCAGGAAGCCGCGCATCAGGTCCGCCTCGGCGGCTTCCAGCATGGTCCGGCGCGCCTCGGCGCTGTCCGGTAGCCCCGCATCAAGCAGCCGTGCCTGGTAGGTCCTGGCTGACAGCGGCAGGGCTGCGGCAAGAAAGGCCTCGACTTCGGCCGGGGTGCGATGCTCGCTGACGGTGTAGCCGCCCGTCTCGTCCGCCAGCTTGCGTGCCTTGCGCCGCAAGGTGGAGCGGGTCTTGCCCGAAAAGCGCGCCAGATAGGCGTCGAACCCGTCTGCCATGTCGATATAGTGGCGGCGATAATCCTGCCGTCCGCCCGCCAGAAAGCGCGGGAAATGCGCCCGCACCGCGTCCAGCTTCGCAGTCGGGGCCGACAGGATGCGCACTCCGTCGGGGCCAGGCGACGGCGGTGATGCAAGGTTACCCGCCAGCAGTTGCTCGAGCGTGAAGCCCCAGCTCGCCAGCCGCCGTGGCACTGCCAGCAAGCGGCGCGAACCGATGGTGAAGTCGATCGAGGTCGCCATGTCTGCCTGCCCTAGATCGCGCCGTAAAGGGCGTTGGAGACCAACTGTTCGGCAATGCGGCGGCTGGTGCGCAGACCGGACGGCGGAAGCGGATGGCTGCGTTCCCGACCGTCGAGTCGCGGCGGATTATCTGCGAAGGTCCCCGTAGTGACGCCGCGCATTTCGGACAGCGCGCGGACCAGGCCATCGAAGCGCCGTCGGACGATCCTGTTCATCGACAGTCGGCTGCGGTTGATCAGTTCGAAGGAATGGCTGACCAGCGTGAAGCTTTCCCTGCCGGTCGCACGGGCGTGACGGATCGCGGCCAGCATTTCCTCCAGCGTGAGCGCGGTGATCTGGGCATGGCGCTGTCCGCCGCCGAATGTTCCGATGGTCCCTGCCGGAACTTCGATTACGCCTTCATGCAGGACCGGATCACGATCATCCGGGCCAAGGGTGAGGCGGCTCGCTCCGTCGGGTAGCGCTGGACAGTGGCTTGCATCGTAGGCCAGACCGATGGCGGCGAGGGCTCGCAAGGTGTCGTCATTGGCGCCGTAATTGCCCGCCCGAAAGGCCAATGGAGCAGGCGCCCCGGCCGCGATCAGGGTGTCGCGCGCATATTGCAGCAAGCGGCACTGCTCTTCGAACGGGAAGTCGGCGATGTTGTGACCGGTCCGGCGGGATCGGAGCGGATGGTTGGCCCCGGCCATTGCCAGCCATTCGGTATGGCAGTGCAACTGGACGTCTTGCCCGGCGGCGACAATCGGACCGACGATGTCCTCGATCGCGGCAAGCCCCCACACCAGCGCGGGCATGGGATCGACGAAGAACACTGCCTTCTGTCCATGTTGGTTCAGCAGTTCCAGCTTGTGCGACACCCCGGCGGGTCCGTCAGGAGTGATGCAGGCGATTGAGCGCGCAAAATTCTCGGCCCGGTCAGTAAGGCCCGGTCCGGTATAGAGCCCAGAGGAATACTCCGTATCGATCGTGATGTAGACGCACGTCATTGCGTTCCGATCAATACTATAAAAGCGTTAACTGCCGGTATGGACGACGCTACGGCTGGGAAGCGTGCCTCAGATACCTCCGGGGGTGACGTCGTGTCCATCAGCGACAAGACCATCGGCCAGACTGTCGCAGCAGCTTTTCAGATCGTCGGCACTGGTCGAACGGACCACGAAATTCGCGCCGACCTTGCCTTCCCGGAAGAACGGGTAGGACCCGATCTGGCAGTTGGCATGCGCGCTTTCGACTGCGCGCAGAAGCGCTGCGACCTCGCTTTCCGCGACCCAGCAACCGATGGTTTCGGACAACAGCGGTGCGCCGCCTTCGAGCTCGCCAGTCAGCGCATCGAGCATCCCGGCGGTGATATGCGGCACGCCCGCCATCAGGAACACGTTGCCCCGCCGAATGCCCGGCGCGCCCGACATGCGGTTGGGGATCAGCTCCGACCCTTCCGGGACCCGCGCCATCCGCAGCCGCCCTTCGTTCAGGCCGCCGCGAGTGGCATAATAGCCTTCGAGCAGAGCGCGCGCTTCGGGGTGAATCACCACCGGCACGTCCAGCGCGGCGGCGACCGCATCGACCGTGATGTCGTCATGCGTCGGGCCGATCCCGCCGGTGGTGAAGAGGTAGTCATAGGCTGTGCGCAGATCGTTCACCGCCGCGATGATCCGCGCCTCGATATCGGGCACCACCCGAACCTCGGTGAGCCGGATGCCCTGCACCTGCAACCAGCTGGCGACCTGCGCGATGTTCTTGTCATGCGTACGGCCCGACAGGATCTCGTCGCCGATCACGACGAGCCCGGCGGTCCAGATCTTTTCGGAAGCGGTCATGGGGGAGGATTAGGGGAGAATGACCGGGATCGAAAGGGTTTCGTCGCCTTCTTCCCTTGCTTATTCGGCCGCCTCGCGCTGTTCGCAGGCTGTCTCGCTGTTGGTGCCCGCCTGCGTGAAGGTCAGGATGCCGTCGAGCAGCGGGTCGTCTTTCATCCGCTTGCGATCGAGCACATATTCCTGGTTGAGCCGCCACGGATAAGCGACCGAATTGCGCGGCATGATATGCTTGCCGCGCTGGATATAGCCGCTGGAGAAATCGAACACGTCGTCTTCGACGATGTCGGCTTCCGCTTCCGGGGTCAGCACCGGGGTCGCGATTGTCGCGCCGGTCTTGCGCATATGTTCGAGCATGCGGCAGACATAGTCGGAATTGATGTCCGCGCGCAGCGTCCAGCTGGCGTTGAGATAGCCGAACACCACCGCCAGATTGGGCAGGTTCGAGAACATGCAGCCCTTGTAATAGAACCGCTGCTCGAACGCGACCGGCACGCCGTCGACGCTGATCGCAATCTTGCCCGCCACTGCCAGCTTCAATCCGGTGGCGGTGACGACAATGTCGGCCAGCACGAACGCGCCGTCGGTCAGTCTGACGCCGCCCTCCTCGAAGGCGGCGATCCGGCCGGTGACGATGCTCGCCCTGTCCGCCTTCATCGCGTCGAACAGGTCACTGTCGGGAACCAGGCACAGGCGCTGGTCCCAGGGGTTGTAGGGCGGGGTGAAAGCCGCCCGGTCGTAATCCGGCCCGAGCGCTTCCTCGATCTTCTTGTAGAGCGCGTCCTTGACCTTCTGCGGATTGTCGCGCGCCGTCTTGAAGGTGAGGTCCTGCATCTTGATGTTCTTGAACCGGGTGATCCGGTAAGCCAGCTTTTCGGGCAGAAACCGGCGCAGCGTGTTGGCAATCCAGTCCCGGGCCGGGCGCGAGAACATCCAGGTCGGCGTCCGCTGGAGCATGGTGACGTGCGCCGCCAGCTGCGCCATCGCCGGCACGATCGTGACCGCGGTTGCGCCCGATCCGATCACCACCACGTTCTTGCCGGTGTATTCCAGATCCTCGGGCCAGAATTGCGGATGGACGACCTGGCCCTTGAAGTCGCCGAAATCGAACCCCGGATCGTAAGGCTCGTCGTAATCGTAATAGCCGGAGCCCAGGTAAAGGAAGTTGGCGGTGACGTGCACGCGGCTGCCGTCGTCCAGTTCGAGCCCGACATGCCAGCGCGCGTCCTCGTGGCAAAAATCGGCGCTGACGACCTTGTGGCCGAAGCGGATATGCCGGCGGATGCTGCGTTCGTCGACGATCCGGTCGAGATATTCGAGGATCGCAGGCGCGTCGGCGATGGTCTTTTCGTGCCGCCACGGTTCGAAATCGAAACCGAGCGTGTGCATGTCGCTGTCCGACCGCACACCGGGATAGCGGAACAGGTCCCACGTGCCGCCGATGTTCGCGCGCCGTTCAACGATGCAATAGGAATGGTGCGGGGCCTTCCTTTCCATATGCGCGGCCATACCGATGCCGGAGATGCCGGCTCCGACGATCAGCACATCGAAATAGGGCGGTGATGCGGCCATGACGGGTCTCTCTCTCCCTTGTTGCCTTCGATGAAACCACAGGCCCGGAGCAAAAGCGAGTCATGAATAGCAATCTGCAACCGAGTTTGTGGTCGGCGCTTTTGGGGTCGGAATGGCACGGCAACGGGCTCGCATCGATGCTGCATGGCGCAAAATTGAAGTGGTGGGGACAGCCTTCCGCCGAAGGCTGCGGGTCGGTCGATTGATTACTACCGCCCCGCTGTGAGCCAGCTTACGCTACGGATTCCGATGCCAACAGGCACCATGCGCAGCGCCCGCAACAATGTTACGTGGTTTCGGGGTGCAAAGCATTCATGCTGCGCTGCAACCAGCTATGTGGCATTTTTGCTACTCTCGGGAAACAATTGCAAGGTAACTCTTGTTAGGCCGCGCTGCATTGATACTCTCGTTTCATTCACGGATCGACATCAAGATCGGCCGGATTGTGGAGAGAGGGATATCATGACGCGCAAGTTCGCAAGCATTGCTGGCGGCCTGTTGGCCTGCAGTTCGTTGACCACCCCCGCCTTTGCCCAGGATGAGGACGCTGCCGACACGCCGGTCCTGCGCGACGACAATGTCATTATCGTAACCGCCACGCGGCGCGCGCAGGACGTGCAGGACATCCCGCTGGCAGTGACCGCGATCTCGCCGCAGCAGCTCGACAATCAGGGCGTCGTCAACATCCAGCAGATTTCGGCGCTCGCGCCCAGCTTCACCAGTTCGCAGGCGCAGCTTGCCTCGGGTTCGGTGGTGCTGCGGGTGCGCGGGATTGGCACCACCTCGAACAATATCGGCTTCGAAAGCGCGGTCGGCATCTTCGTTGATGGTGCTTACCAGTCGCGCCCCGGCGTCGCGCTGAGCGAATTCGTCGATGTCGAGCGGGTCGAAGTGCTGCGCGGTCCGCAAGGCACGCTGTTCGGCCGCAACACCTCGGCCGGTGCGCTGACCATCACCAATGCGCGGCCCGATGTGACCGAGTTCGGCGGGTTCGTGAACGCGGGCTACGGCAATTTCAACGAGGTCAGCCTGCAAGGCGCGGTCAACGTGCCGATCGTGCAGGACACGCTGGCTGTCCGCGTCACCGGGGCGTACCGCCAGCGCGACGGGTTCCTCGACGTGGTCGACCGGACCGGAGCTGTCATTGGCGAAACCAACGATGTCGATCAGTGGCTGGTGCGCGGCCAGATCGGCTGGGATACCGACAGCGGACTGCGCGGCCGGATCATCGCCGACTATTCCAACAGCCAGTCAAGCTGCTGCGGCGCGATCGAGCTCTACCAGTCGCCGCTGGTGACAGCCGGGGCCTATGCCGCGGTCGGGCTGGGAGCGAACGGCGGCAATGGCCAGCCGTCGGTCTCCGCTGCCGCGCGCGATCAGGGTGCCTTCGAGGAGGCGCTCGACAATCGCACCGTTTCGGCCAACTTCGCCCCGGTGGCGGACATCGACAACTACGGCGTCACCGGCGAACTGGAATTCCCGGTTTCGGATAGCGCGGACATCATTTTTATCGGGTCGTACCGCAAGTACGAAAGCTTCGAGAACTACGATTCCGACTTCACCGGGCTCGACATCTTCAACGTCGACGCGCTCAATCTCGAAATCGACACCTGGACTGCCGAGTTGCGCTTCCAGGGCGAGGGGATGGGCGGCAAGCTCAACTACATGATCGGCGGCTTCTATTCCGACGAACAGATCGACCAGTCGATCAGCTTTGCGCTGGGTGAGGATTTCGGCGAGAATGTCGGCGCGCTGTTGTTTCCGGCGACCGGCGGCGCGCTCGGACCGAACCCGCTGACCTTATTCACCGGGGTTGATCCGGCCGGCACCACCAACACCAACCGTTTCCAGCAGGACGCCAAGAGCTACGCCATCTTCACGCACAATTCGCTGGAGATCACCGACGGGCTCGAACTGACGGTCGGTGCGCGCTATTCATGGGAAAGAAAGTCCGGCGGCTTCACTCAGACGGCGGTGGACAATCAGATCTGCCCGGCTGTCCTCGGCGGGCTGGGCAATGTTCCGGCGGCGCTGCGCCCGACCTTCATCGGGCTGGGCTGCTTCGGCTTTACCGCGCCCGCCGATCTGCCGCAGGCCGCCGTGCTGCCGCTGGTCCGCACCTTCCAGTCGGAATTCGACGACGAGGAACTGATCTACACCGTCAAGCTGGGCTATGAATTCAGCCCGTCGGTCAACGCCTATGCCAGCTTCACCCACGGCTACAAGGCGGGAGGAATCAACCTCGATACCACGGCGGCTGTCGGCGGCGCCGATCCGACCTTCCTGTCGGAATTGGTCGATGCCTATGAACTCGGGGTCAAGGGCCAGACCGCCAACGGCGATCTGACTGTGAACGTCGCGGCGTTCTTTGAAGAGTTTACCGATTTCCAAGTGCTGGAATTCACCGGCACGGCGTTCGCCACCTTCAACGTGCCGCTCGCCCGAACGCGCGGGGTGGAAATCGAAGGTCTCGTCCGGCCGAGCGACGAACTGACCATCAACTTCGGCGCGACCATCCTCGAATCGAGCTATCCCGAAGATTGCGCCGGTACGCAGACATCGGTGCAGGTGCTGGCGCTGTGCGGAAATGAATTGACCAACGCACCGCAGGTCATCGCGCTGCTGGGCGGATTGTGGGAAAAGCCGGTCAACGACACGACCGAATTCTTCATCTCCGGTCAGGTCCGGATGGAAGGCGATCAGCGCACCTCGACTCAGGCGATCATCCTGCCCGGCGCGGCGGAAATCGCGGCCAATGGCGGGTTGCAGCAGGCGATCGACAATGCCCCGCCGATCATTGCCGACATCCAGGACGGCAAGGCCTTCGTCAACCTGCGTGCCGGGCTGAAGTTCGCCAATGGCGCCTATGCGATCGAAGGCTGGGTCACGAACCTGACCGACGAAGTGGTGCGCGGGGTGACCTTCAACACCACGCTGCGCGGTTCGGGCGCGGCCAATTCGCGCTCGGCCTTCACCCTGCCGCCGCGCCAGTACGGCGTAACACTGCGCGCCCGGTTCTAGGGCACTTTGGAACGGCTGGCCCGCCCATCCGGGCGGGCCACGCTGGTGCTGTTGGACGCAAGTTGATGAAAGCCATTCGGGGCGCACAAGGCGCTTGCCCGATGC
>DAIQNP010000094.1:0-8703 GCA_036788335.1 Erythrobacter sp. | reverse complement strand
GCGGCGGCGCGGGCGGCGGCGCAGGAACGGGCGGCGGCGCGGGCGGCGGCGCAGGAACGGGCGGCGGCGCGGGCGGCGGCGCAGGGACCGGCGGCGGCGCGGGCGGCGGCGACACGGGCGGAGGCGACACGGGCGGAGGCGCAGGCGGCGGCGGGGTCAGGGCGCAGAACCCCGTGATGATGATACAATCATTGAAGGCGCTGATTTCGTTATAGGTGGTCGAGCCCGGACTGGCCTGATTGAAGTTGATTTCGTTGAAGAAAGCCTCGCCAATCACGAAATCCCCGGTTTCGGTCTGGCGGCGACCATAGGCAAACACGTCAAGCACGGGGGCCGGATTCGGCGACATCGGACCAAAGCCGGTGATCGTCAGCCCGCCATCGCCGACCGTCAGCCCGCCCGGTGCGAACGCGGTCCCGGTGTTGCGGACCAGCAGTCGTCCCCCCACGGTGATGTCGATGCCGCCCGCGCTGAGGTAACCGAGGGGATCGGCGCTCCCCGCAGCGGCCACGGCGAGCGTCTCGTTGCGTGCGGAAAAATCGGGATCGCTCCGCAGCAACGCAAGCAGCGCTTCGTCGGCGACAAACAGGTTCCTGACATTGAACGACAAAATGCCGCCGGGAGCGCCATTGGTGTCGGTCAGCCTGATCCCGCCGGGCGTCACGACCTCGATCCGCTCACCGGCAGCGATCGAGAACAGGTCGGTGCCGATGGCCTCGGAAAACTGGATACTGCCTTCCACCCGCACAATCATTTCGTCACTGTCCGACGCGAAGATGCGGACGGCATTGAACCCGCCGGCGTTGGACCCTGCAAACGCCAGGTCGCCGATCACGAGATCGGGCTGGTTCGGATCGTTCGTCAACACCTCCGGCGCGAAGAAGCTGAAATCACGCGCCCTGAGCCGCCCAGCTTCGGCCGCGTCCAGGGTAAACCCGCTACCGCTGGCATCGCCGCCCAGCACGGCGGTGGAGGCGCGATTGAGCGATGCGATGGTCAGCACATCCGAGTTCAGCAGCGCGCCGTTACCAATTCCGATGTCGCGCGACGACAGGCTGATTCCGTTTGCTCTCAGCCCGATCACGCTGCCGTCGTCACCATTGATGTCGATCCGGCCTTGCGCTTCGATCGTGACGAAACTGCTGGTGGTCGGGCCGAACGCACTGCCGATGCTGCCGCCCTGGCCGGTTTCGACCAGAATGTTCCCTCGGGCAAACGCCGTGAGAGACCCGCTGATAATGATCTCCCCGTCATCGGCGATCAGCTGGGACGCGGGATCATTGACGGAAAACGTGTCGCCGCTGCCTTCCGCGAGCAGAGTCTCGGCATTGAGCGAACCGCCCCCGATCCGGACGACAAACTGCCCGGCGGCATTGGCCTGACCGAACGAATCCGCGCCGAAAGCCACGGCCCGCGTTTCAACCCGATCGGCCGTGATGCTGGCCGAACTGCCATCTGTGGTGACCAGCGAAGCGGTCCTCGCCCGCGTCGAGCCGCCGGACGAGGATTGGGCCGTGCTGTAGATGTTGAGGTTCTCGACCTCGACGGTGCTGGTTCCCGCCGCGCGCAGCAGTGCTTCGCCGCTGACGGCATCGCCGCCTTGCGCCATCGAAAAGAACGTACCGGCGTCGGCATTGCTTTCGACCAGCAGCAGATCGGCGGTGATGCTGGCGGCACCGGCGAGGTTCACGGTGATGTTTTCAGCGATGGCCTCACCCACCAAATCGCCCTCACCACCCTTGGCGAAAGTGCTGAACGCCAATGTCCCTGGCTGCGACCCATCTGCGGCAATGGTAAGTGCGGAATCGGTAATGTTCACCAGAACCACGCCGCTTCGAGCCGACCCGCCTGAAGTGCTGCCCTGGCCACCGGTTGCGGAAGTCCGGATCGGGATCTCGCCCCGCAGGTCGACCATCGAGTCGGTGATGTTGACGATGATCTGGCCGCCAAAGGCATCGCCACCTGTGCTGCCCGTGCCGCCGATCGCATCGATTTCGATACTAAAATCGCCGCCGACAAGGTCGCTATTATCGAGCGTGAACCTCACAATATCGCCTTGGGCCGAACCGCCGCCGTTGCTGCCTTGTCCCCCGAGCCGCGTGCCCCCGATCACGATTCCGGCATCCCCCTGCGCATCCGGGGTGACGGTGATGGTCGAATCTTCGGCGAAGAAAAAGACGCCGCCGCCTTCGCCGTCGGTCCCCACGGCTCCGCCATTGAAGCCGTTGCCGCCGGCCGAATTGTCCGTCAGGCCAAGCACGCCGACAATGTTGAGGGTGCCGGATTCAAGCAGGACCGTGTTGGAGCCGCCTGTCGCATCGCCGCCATTGCCGCCGCCCGAACCATCGCCGCCCTCACCGCTCGATGTCCCGCCGACCATCTCCAGCATCGCCGAACCGCCGTTGGCAACGCGAATGGCGCGTCGTCCGCCAATGGCACCGCCGCCGTCGATGTTGCTGCTAGAAACCAGGCCGGGACCACCTTCGCTGAACACGTTGAAGTTGGTTGCGCCCATGATGACGCTCGAACCGGTGCCGTCGGCTTCGATGAATGCCTGACCGCCGCGCGCGAAGCCGCCAGTACCGTCCTCGACGGTCGAACCGCCGCCGAAGCCTTGCGCGAGCAGTTGGAGCGCGCCGGGACCGCTCGGATCGCTCAGCGGATCGGACGGCAAGGCGATGCTGCCGCCTTCCCGTGCGAGAACGCCGACATTGCCGCCCCGCCCTTCCCCGCCGATGCCGTCGCCGCCGGTCGTAGCGGTTCCAAAGCCGCTGGCGTTGAGCACCGCCGGATCGCCGCCGGCCGAGGAGAAATCGAGCGGCACATTGCGCTGGATGATCAGACGACTGCCCGTGCCGAAGCTGCGCAGTTCGGCTCTGCCACCGCTGCCGTCCCCGCCTTCATGAAACGATGAGAAGCCGCCCTGTCCGGTGGCGAGCGCTTGTGCCGAACCCAGCGTTACGGTGCTGCCCGCCTGGGCTTGCAGATAGGCGAGCCCGCCCCCCCCGTTGCCGGCCGCAAAGGCGGTGTCGCTGCCGCCGCCGTCGCCATTTGCGCGGGCCCGCGCATGGCCGGTGACAGTGATGGTGCCGGGCGTGTTCTCGGTGATGGTGCCGATGTAGGCCTGACCGCCGAACCCGCCGCCACCCGTCCCTTCAGTTGCCGTACCGCCCGTGCCGCTGGCGTCGAGCAGCACATTGCCACTGATCGTGGCAGTGATACCGTCGCCTTCAAACGTGGCGATGCCGCCGCTGCCGTCGCCTGCCTGTGTCAGGAACCCGAATCCACCCAACCCCCTAGCAATAGTCTCGACGCTGGTCGCGGTCAGGATGCCGCCGTTGCCGCCGAACGTGCGGGCGATCCCACCTTGGCCTGCTCCGCCGATCGTGCCCTCGTTGCCGCGCCCGCTGGCGTCAAGAAAGACTAGCCCCGCCTGAACATTGCCGGCCTGCACGGTCAGTTCGGCTGTGCCACCCCTGCCGTTGCCGCCAGGGCCGGTGGGATCGTCGAACGAATTCCCGCCGCTGCCGCCCCTGCCGCTAGAGGAGATGACGAGGTCGGCGAAGGTGGCCGAACCATTGCCGGCCGTGCCCGGACCGCCGAGCAGCGCCAGCCCGGCTAGCACCGTCCCCCCAACTGCATTGCCGCCGGGGCCGCCGGGAAGAAGGCTGCCGCCGCCGCCGCCCGCCCCGCCCTCGGCAAAGGCATTGAGCGATGCGGACCCGCCCACGCTCAGCCTGCCGTAATCGCCGCTCGCCAGCAGATAGGCGCCGCCGGTAAAGGTCGGATCGGCCTGAACGGCGGTCGAAGCCGCACCGCCGAAGCCGTCGCCGCCACGCCCGGCCGCAATCAGCGAGCCATCGCTGCTGCCGCCACGGCCACCGCGGCCGAGGGCGTTCACACTGACATCACCGTCAATCGTGATCGTCCCGGTCTGATTGACCGTCCCGTTGGCCTGGAACGCGGCATGACCGCCGCGCCCCAGCCCGCCATTGCCGCCGAAGCTGGTGTCGGCATCGCCGCCATTGGCGGCCGCGCTGGCAACGGCGAATCCGTCGATCTCGACCGAGCCCGACGACACGCCAACGCCTGCAACCCCGCCGAAAGCGTCGCCGCCGCCAACCCCGTCGCCAGCATCGGCCTGGGTGTTGGCGCCGAAATTGCCGGCTACCGTGATCTGCCCGCCACCGCTGGTCGTAGCCCGGGCGACCCCGCCGCGTGCTTCGCCGCCGGGTCCGCCCTCGTTCAGACCGGCAACGGCATTGGCCGCCAAGGTCAGATCGCCCCCGATTTCGATCAGATCATCGGTATTGACCGACACCAACGCTTCGCCCCCATCAGCGAGCGCGCCGCGCATGGCGGAATTCACGCTGAAGCTGGAAGCCCCTGCCCTTACCGAAGCTTCGCCGGTGATCGTGATTGCTCCGCCACCGACAATCGCAAGCTCGGCATTGCCGCCGAATGCGTCCGAAGGGGTTGAAAAGCTGAAAGTGGCGCCCTCTGCCGCCAAAGCACTGGCGTCGACGATCAGGCGCTGGCCCACCGAAATCTGGCCGCCCAACGTGGCGAGGAACCGGGCCGTGCCGCCGCGCGAAGGGGCCCCGGTCAGAATGTTTTCGACTGTCGAGCCAACACCACGCGCAGTGACCGTGGCCTCGCCGCCGATCGACAAGGTGCCGCTCGAAGCCTCGATCTCCGCCTGCCCGCCTTGCGCACTGCCCGCAATCAGGCTCGCATCCTCAGCCCCGCCGAATGCATCCGCCGTAACGAGCGCAAGGCCGTTCACCATCACGACTGCGCCGGTCCCTGCCACAATTCGCGCCTCACCGCCGGTCGCATTGATCTCATCAAGCGACATCAAGCTGGAACTGACCACCCCGTAATCGCGCGCGTCGACCAGCAGATCGCCGGTGATCTCGAACACATCGTCGCCGATCACGTCCAGCGCGGCCACATCGCGACCCACCAGCAGCAGGTTGCCGGCCACGCTGCTGTTGCCGCTGGCGATGGTCTCCCCGGTGCCGATGGCCAACAGACGTGACGAAGCAGTGAAGTCGTCGAGGGTGATATCCGCCTGGACACTGCTTGTGGCGGTTTGGCCGCGGAAAATATTAGCGGCGCCGTTGATGGTCGAGCCCGTGTCCACATTGCGCCCGAACACGTTGTAATTGGCGGCCAGGATGATCTCGCCGTTGACGATGGTCGCGTTCGCCGCTGGATCGAAGCCGAGATTGCCGCTGAACATCATGCTAATCGGATCCGCCGCAGCGCGGGCCACCGCATAGATCAGGTGATTGTCGCCGGTCACGCCCGTGCTCGACACGCCGCCGATATCGCCGTTCAGCGTGATGACTTCGCCCGACGCTGCGGTGCCGACCGGCACGGTGATGTCGAACAACCCGTTCGACAGGCGCAACGTCACCTGCTCGCCAGCGACATAGGCATGGCTGCCGTTGATATCGGCCATACCGCGCATGTCGATGTCGGCGGCCACGACCGCGAAGAACGAATTCGCCTGCGACGCGGTGATCCGTGCGTTCGGGTTGATGACGATGCTCGCCAACGAGCCCGGATCGCTGGCAAGCTCGAGCGTGCCCGTACCGAAGGCAAAACTGTTGAAATTCTCGGAGTTGGTATCAAGCGTTGTCAGCAGCAGGCTGCCGACATCGAAGGACGCGTTGTCACCGACGATAATCCCGTTGGCCGAGTAGAACGCAATAAAGCCGGAGGTCGTCGCGTTACCGGACGTATCGAACTGTTGCGAAAGTACCCTGCCGTTGATGACCGCACTGCCCGGAACACTGGCGGGCAGGATGCGGTTGAGCACCGCAAAGGTGCCCTGACCCTCCATGTTGGAGAACGCCAGCGTGTGTCCTTGCGGCAGGAAAACGCTGGCAGTTCCGTTGGATTCCTCAAACGGTTGCCAGTCGATCACGGACGTCCCCCCCGGGACCGTGACATTGGTCCTGTTGGGATCATCGAGAGGAGTGGTGATATCCACCCCCGCACCGAACACCGCCGTGCCATTGGCCTGCACCCCCTGCGCCGCGGCGCGCTCGGACGGCAGCACCATTGCAAGCGCCAGCGCCGCGCTGCCGCAGCCGAGCATCAGGCGCGAACGGTTTGCGATCGGACGAGTCATCTCAAAATCTCCACGGGAGCAGGCGGGCGGTCAGCGAGAACAGGAAGCGCACATCGCCGCGGGTGGCTGCGAAATCGGGGGTGACCAGCGGCACGGCCACCAGCACATCGGCCTGCATCCGCGCGCCCCACGCAGCGCGCAGCCCCCCGCCAACCGACCACAGCCGATCGGGATTGGCCGCGCGGCGGCTCGGATCCTCGTTCCACATCCACGCGGCATCGGTGAAGACATAGGGCTGGAGCGCGACGGCATCGGCGCCGTCCGGCGCGAGGCTGCCGTAGCGCAGCTCGAAGGCCGCCATCACCCCACTGTCGCCCAGCACCGATCCCGGATCATAGCCGCGCCCGATCGAGAAACTGCCCGCCGCCAGCTCCTCGAACGCCGGGAGTGGATCGTTGGTGAATTGGGCGGAAGTCCTGAGCGCGAGGGTCAGCAGCGGATCGGGCCGGTATTCCGCCGCGCCGTTGAAGCGCAGCAGCAACGGGGTGGGATCGGCCTCGATCCGGCTGGGCGGGAACAGGCCGCCGACCACGCAGGCCAGCGGATTGGTGCGGCAGTCGGGACTGACTGCGAACACATCAAGGCCTTGGCGCGCCTCGATCCCGTAACCCAGCCGCAGCTTGGGTTCGAACGGGGAATAGCCGTCCTGACGCTGGATCGAGGCATTGTCGATCGACTCGCCCGACAGCCGGATGAAGGCCATCCGCACCCGGTCCTGCGTCAGGCCGATCCGGTTCACCTCGACGTCCTGATCAACATAATCGAAGCCCGCATCGGCATAGAGGCTGGAGCGCCGGCTGCGCACCAGCGGGTAGCTGGCATAGATGCTGGCAAACAGGGTTTCGGACTCGATGTCAAAGCCCTCCAGCCCGATGTCGGGATTGGCGAGGCTGAAGGTGAACGCCCCGCCGATCCGCAACCCTTCGCTGCCCACCTGGAAATCATGGCCGAGTTGCAGCGTGTGCTGCTCTGCAAATTCCAGCGTGCTGAACAGCGACACGGTGGTGCGGTCACCCAAGCCGGTCAAATCGTAGATCTCGCCCCGCACGAGCCCGCCGAACCGGCCGATCGCGTTCGATCCGAAGTTCTGGACATTGGCATCGATCCCGCCGCGCCGGCGCACCACCGCGATCTCGCCGAGCAGGTCGCCCGGCGCGCCGCCCGCTGCCGGACGCAGCGACAGGCGCACATCGACGCCCGGCAGATCGTCGGCCAGCAGCAGGTAGCGTTCGGCATCCTTGGTGTTGAACACGTCCTGCGCGGTGAGCTTTTCGAGATAGGCCGTGACCAGCCGTTCCGAAGGCCCCGCCTCGCCGCGCACCCGGACGGAAGTCAGCCGGCCGAACACCACCTCGAAATCGGGGCTGCCATCGGCGAGGCTCTGTTCGGGGATCTCGACCGTGGCGAGATAGCCTTGCGTTCGCAGGATGCCGTTGGCGGCGGAGCGGATGTCGCACAGCACCGACAGGGGCAATTCGCGGCCCTGATACTGACGCCACGCCTCGTCGAGCGACAGGCCAGGCACGCGGGCGAGGCCATTGAACTGCGCACCTGTCAGGGTAAAGCGGATATCGGCAAAGTCGGCGCGGTCGAGCGCGCAGGGCTGCCGCTCGAAATCGCCATCGATGGTCAGCGTCACGCCGGTGTCGGCGCGGCGGGTTTCGGGCGGGATAAGATCGCTGCGGTTGGGTGGCGACACCGCCTGCGGCACCTGCGCCAGCGCGTGCGCGGGCGCGGCGATCAGCGCCGATGCCGACAAAAGCGCGGACACCCGGACCCGCCGCACCCATGCGGCTGCACCTGCGGCCGGTTGCCCTGCGCCGATTTCCCCACGTCGCCAGCCGCACTGCGGCCCCAAAAATGCGCTCGGCAAACTGCCCCCCAATTCCATCACCATTGCCGGCGCACGCGTATGCGCACGCCGGCAAGCCCCGCGCCGACGTTGCGTCGACGCTCATGCGCCGGATCGGTATAGCGACAAATGGCGGTATTCCGCCCTGATCACGCCCGAAACCGGGCGACCCCTTCAGGCGACGGAAACTACTTGGCCCGGCGGCAAACACAAGCGGGGAGTGTGTTTTGCCCGGATTGGAGCGCAATTTGTCGCATTTGCACAAATAGCGGGGCCTACCGGGGTGTGCGGGGAACTACCCCGCCCGATCACACGCCGATGGCGAGCATCACCTTGGATGACGCTGCCGACAGCGCGCCGGACTGGGCCGGCAACCTGGCCGGACGCGCCGCGCCGGGATAGGCCTGCCTGAGCACCCCGAGCGCTTCGCTGATCCGGGTATGGGCGGCAGGGTTGTCCGCCTTGATCGCCGCGCCCGCGCTGGCAAAACCGCTTTCGGCCACCTTGGCAAAGCCATAGCCATCGAGATAGGGTTCGTAGCGGTCGTCGCTGGCGAGCACCCGGTACATCGCCGCAGCGCGCTCGATCTGGTCGGCGATCACGGCGGCGCTGACTGCGGCATCGCTCGCGTCGCTGGCCGGGGCCTTGCCCGCCGCCCCGCGCAGCGCGGCGATGATCGCGTCGTAGCGCTTGTTCACCTCGGCCACGG
>DAIQNP010000093.1:0-8776 GCA_036788335.1 Erythrobacter sp. | reverse complement strand
TGCCCCATTCGCGGTTTGCGCCGAAGCGGCGCGCAACATCGAAGCTGCCGCCGACATGCGCGTCGCCGACAAAGCCGACGGTGGCCCGCGTCACATCGTCACGGCCAGCACGCTTGAGGCCAAGGTTGACGCTGCCGCCGAGCGCCGATCCGCCGGGCGCTGCGCCGTTGATGAAGGCATTGGCGCCGTTCAGCACCTCGACCCGGTCGAACAGTTCGGGCGCAATCAGCTGGCGCGGGGCGATGCCGTAAAGGCCGTTCACGCCGATGTCGTCGCTGAACAGTGCAAAGCCGCGGATCACGAATTGTTCGGCGGCATTGCCGAAGCCGAAGGTGGTGCGGATGGTAGGATCATTGTCGAGCACTTCGCCCAGCGTCAGCGGCTGCTGGTTGTAGACCAGCGTTTCATCGAAGCTGCGGATCGAGAATGGCAGGTCCTCGGCCGGCATCGGGCCGAACACGCCCGCCTCGCCGCCATTGATCACCTGCGTGGCGTTGTCGCGCTGCGCGGTGACGATGATGGTTGCGGTGTCGCTGGCGCTATCCTGCGCAGCGGCAGGGGCGGCGATGAGTGCAGTGAGGAGCGAAGCCGAGACGAGGTAACGGATTTTGGTCATTCTTTTGGGTCCGTAAGGTTTGGGGAGGAGAAGGGGTCACCCGCGCCGCTGCCACGCCGCAGCGATGGCAAGGAGCGGGAGAAGGAGCAGCGCCGCCGACGCCAGATCGCGCAAGCCATCGCCGGTCAAGCCGAGTACCAGTCCGGCCAAGCTGGCGATCAGCAACACCAGCGGGACCGCGAAGACCTGCGCCGTGCTGCGGCGGGGTGGGCGCGGCTGGGGACGCGCGGAAAGTGGCTCGTGCTTCACGTCGCCACCTCGGGATTGGCGGCGCGGGCAATGGCGTCGATCCGCTGCTCGTCCTGCGCGGGCGATCGCCGCCACCACAGCAGCAGCCCGGTCCACAGCACCCAGATCACCGCAAGGTCGAACAGCGCCCACAGCAGCTTCAGCGCAAGTCCGCCATAATCGCCGAAATGCAGCGGCTTCGACAGCATCAGCGCCTGATTGAGCGCGGGCATGGCAGCGGCGTCGGTCAGGGTTGCGTCGCGCGCGTCGACCAGCGCCGGGGTCAGCAGGAACTGGGTCACCGGCTGGTCGCCCTGGAAGAACACCGCGTAGTGGTGCGCGGTGCTGAATGCCCCGCCGGGAAAGCCGATGAATTGTGGCGCGCGGCCCGGCAGTGCATCCTGCGCCGCCGCCATCGCCGCATCGAGCGAGCCGTAATCGGCAGGTGCCAGCGGGGCTGCATCTTCGTATTGCGCGGTCATCTGCGCCAGCTCGCCCTGTTGCCACATCGCGGTCAGCGGATCGGCGAGGGTGTTGATCACCCCCGTCAGCCCCACCACCAGCGCCCAGCCCAGAGTCACGATCCCGACCAGATTGTGCTGGTCGAGCCGCCGCACCCGGTTGCTGCGCCGGGTGCGCAAGGTGCCGAAGTCGAGCCGCCGCATGAAGGGCGCGTAGAGCACCGTGCCCGAAACCAGCGCGATCACGAACAGCAGGCCCATCGCGCCCAGGAACAGCATCCCCGGCAGTCCCATGAACAGGTCGACATGCAAGCTGAGGATCACCTCCATCACGCCGCCGGTCGGGGCCGGGCCGATGGCTTCCCCGGTGGCGCGGTCGAGGAACAGCAGGGTCATCTCGCCCTCGCCTGCATCGGGGCGCGGGCCGGTGGTGACGGTCAGCAGCGGGCTGTCGTTGCTGAACGCCATGAACAGTGGCACCTCGCCCGGCCGCTGTTCGAGCGCCCGCGTCAGCATCGTGTCCAGCGGCAGCCCGCCCTGCGCCGACGGCACGCCTGACAGCCGCGCCTCGGTGTCATCACCCAAGGCCGCGTCGATCTCCTCGTGGAAGATCAGCGGCAGGCCGGTGATGCAGAGCATCAGCAGGAAGCCGGTCGAGACCAGACTGCTCCACTTGTGGACCCACAGCCACGCGGCAATTTGCGCGCGGTTCATCGAAGGGATCTGTCGGGTGCGGCGAGGACGAGCATCATCACTTCGTTTCTGCAATTACGAGTCAGTCGCACTTGCACTTCAAACCGCTCAGGTCAACCGGTCAATCTCTCCTTCCACGTGCCATCGCATCCCATCGTGCCTTGCGCCGCGACCCCTTCCGAACCGCCCTGCTGTTCAGCTTCACAGGGCTCAAGCTGAAGCATGAGACACATGAGACACTGTCCAGAGACCGAAAACCGGCCCTTGCGCGTGGCCATCCGGGAAGGCGCGGGGAAAGGGGGCAAGGCAGGCAAGGCAGGTCATCGGCGCGACCCTGCCAAAGCTGCCACGGGTAGGAAAGTGCGCTAGCGCAAACCGCAGGCCTCGCGGGCGACCTGCTCGATCTTCGCCTTGTCAGGCGCTCCCTTGGGGGCGACCCAACTGCCGCCGACGCACAGCACCGGGTCGAAGGCCAGCCATTCGGCGGCATTGTCGACACTGATCCCGCCGGTCGGGCAGAAGCGGCACTGACCAAACGGGGCGGCCAGCGCCTTCAACGCGGGCAATCCGCCCGCTGCCATCGCCGGGAAGAATTTGAACCGGTCGAGCCCGAGGTCCAGTCCCAGCATGATGTCGCCCGCATTGGCGATGCCGGGCAGGAACGGCACGCCCGCCGCCAGCGCTGCCTTGCCGAGCGGTTCGGTCAGGCCGGGGGAGACGATGAATTCGCTCCCCGCGCCCAGCGCCGCTTCGAGGTCTTTGGCATTGGTCACAGTGCCCGCGCCGACGATCGCGCCGGGCACCTGCTTCATCGCGGTGATCGCGGGCAGCGCCGCGGGCGTGCGCAAGGTCACTTCCAGCACGCGCAACCCGCCTGCCACCAGCGCTGCAGCCAGCGGGACGGCGTGCTCCAGATCGTCGATCACGATCACCGGGATCACCGGGGCAATCCGCATCAATTCATCGATCGTCATGCTTACATTCCTCCGATGGCCAACATCGCGCTCGCCCCTTGCTCTGCCCCGTCAGCAAAGGCGCGGAACATGCCGAACAATTCGCGGCCCGTTCCGTCCGCGCCGCGCGGGTCGGGCGCGGCTTCGCGCGCGGACAGATCGGCGGTGGTGCTGAGTTCGCCGGTCGCGGCGCAAACCCGCACCACATCGCCATCGCGCAGCCGTGCCAGCGGACCGCCGCCGAGCGCTTCTGGTGTGCAATGGATCGCGGCCGGGACCTTGCCGCTGGCGCCCGACATGCGGCCATCGGTCACCAGCGCGACCTTGAACCCGCGGTCCTGCACCACGCCCAGCGGCGGGGTCAGCTTGTGAAGTTCGGGCATGCCGTTGGCTCGCGGTCCCTGAAAGCGGACGACGACCACCACGTCGCGGTCCAACTCGCCTGCCTTGAAGGCGGCGGCGACGCTCGGCTGGTCCTCGAACACCCGGCACGGCGCCTCGACCGTCCAGCGCGCCGGATCGACCGCCGAGGTCTTGAAACAGGCGCGCCCCAGGTTGCCTTGCAGCAGCCGCATCCCGCCATCGGGCTTGAACGGCTGGCTGACCGGGCGCAGCATGTCGGTATCGCCGCTCGGCCCGACCTCGCGCCATACCAGCGTGTCGTCTTCCAGCCCCGGTTCGCGGGCATAGTCGCTGAGATCGCCGGTGCTGACGGTCATGATGTCGCGGTGCGCCAGCCCGGCTTCGAGCAGTTCGCCGATCACGAAACCCATGCCGCCTGCATCGTGGAAATGGTTCACGTCGCCCGCGCCATTGGGATAGACCTGCGTGATCAGCGGCACTGCGCCCGACAATTCTGCCAGATCGCTCCAATCGAAGATTACGCCCGCCGCACGCGCCATCGCGGGCAGGTGGATCGCGTGATTGGTCGATCCCCCGGTCGCCAGCAGGCCGACCGCAGCGTTGATGATCGCCTTTTCATCGACGCAGTGGCCCAGCGGGCGCCAGTCATTGGTCTTGGGGCCGATTTCGGCCACCCGGTGGACCGCGCCGCGATCGAAGGCCTGACGCAGCTTGGTGCCGGGCTGGATGAAGGCCGCGCCGGGCAGGTGCAGGCCCATCATCTCCATCATCATCTGGTTGGAATTGGCGGTGCCGTAGAAGGTGCAGGTGCCGGGCGAATGATAGCTGCCCATTTCGCTCGCCAGCAATTCCTCGCGCCCGACCTTGCCTTCGGCATAGAGCTGGCGGACGCGCTGCTTTTCGCGGTTGGGGATTCCGGTGGGCATTGGTCCGCCGGGAACGAAGATGGTCGGCAGGTGGCCGAAGCGCAGCGCGCCCATCAGCAGCCCCGGCACGATCTTGTCGCAGATGCCGAGCATCAGCGCGCCGTCGAACATCCGGTGGCTGAGCGCGACGGCGGCCGACAGCGCGATCACGTCGCGGCTGAACAGCGACAGCTCCATGCCGGTTTCGCCCTGGGTCACTCCGTCGCACATCGCCGGGGTGCCGCCTGCGACCTGCGCGGTGGCGCCGATCTCGCGGGCATAGATCTTGAGCCGGTCGGGATAGCGGCCATAAGGCGCGTGGGCACTCAGCATGTCGTTGTAGCTGGTGACGATCCCGATATTCGGGCCGGTCCCGGCGACCATCGCGGCCTTGTCCTCCTCCATCCCGGCATAGGCATGGGCGAGGTTGGAGCAGGAGACATGGTTGCGCTCCCCCATCCCGTCCGCCTCGCGCGCGATCAGGTCGAGATAGGCGGCGCGGGGGCTGCGCGAGTTTTCGATGACACGCTGGGTGACGCGGTGCAGGGTGTCGTTGAGGTTACTCATGCCCATTCACTCATGCCAAGTTACTCCGTCGCGTTCGGCCAGCGCGATGGCGGCGCTCGGCCCCCAGCTGCCGGCGGTGTAGGTGCGCGGGGTCTGGCCCTCGGCGGCCCAACCGGCGCGGATCGCATCGACCCATTCCCATTGCGCCTCGACCTCGTCACGCCGCACGAACAGCGTCTGGTCGCCCTCCACCAGATCGAGCAGCAGGCGTTCATAGGCGATCCGCCGCACCGCGCCGCTGAAGGCATCCGGCATGGCGATGTTGAGCGGGACCGAGCGCAGGCGAATGCCTTCGCGGTCCAGCCCCGGAACCTTGGCCATCAGCGACAGGGTGATGTTTTCTTCGGGCTGAATCCCGATGACGAGCCGGTTGGGCTGCATGGTCGCGCCTTTTCCTGCAAAGATGCTGTGCGGCACGCTGCGGAACTGGATCACGATCTCGGTCACGCGCTTGGGCAGCCGCTTGCCGGTTCTGAGATAGAACGGCACGCCCTTCCAGCGCCAATTGTCGACATGAGCCTTGATCGCGACGAAGGTTTCGGTGGCGCTGTCTTTTCCCAACTCCTCGTCATAACCCGGAACCGCCTGCCCGGTGATTGCGCCCGCGCGGTACTGGCCGGTGACGGTCTGGCCGGGATCGACCGGCCGCAGCGCGCGCAGCACCTTGACCTTTTCGTCGCGCACGGCGGTCGCGTCGAAATGCGCGGGCGGCTCCATCGCCACCAGCGCCAGCAGTTGCAGCATGTGGTTCTGCACCATGTCGCGGATCGCGCCGGCATCGTCGTAGAAGGCGACACGGCCTTCCAGCCCCACGGTTTCGGCCACGGTGATCTGCACATGGTCGATATGGGCGGCGTTCCACAGCGGCTCGAACATCAGGTTGGCGAACCGCAGCGCGAGCAGGTTCTGCACCGTCTCCTTGCCGAGATAGTGGTCGATCCGGAAGATCCGGTGTTCGGGGAAGGCGCCTGCGACCGCGTCGTTGATCTCGCAGCTGGAGGCGAGGTCTGTGCCGAGCGGCTTTTCGAGGCACATCCGCACATGCTCACCCGTCAGGCCGGCCGATTGCAGGCCCTTGATCGTGGGTTCGAACAGGCTCGGCGCGGTCGAGAGGAAGATCGCAAGGCCGCGCTCCGGCTCGCCCACCTTGGCCGCCAGTGCATCGTAGCCTTCGAGCGTGGTGGCATCGAGCGTTTGGTAGGCCAGCCGGTTCATGAACTCCGCCATCCGTCCGCGCCGTTCGGGCGGCAGGTATTTCTCCAGCGCGGCGCGGGCGAAGTTGCGGTATTCGCTGTCGCTGTATTCGCTGCGGGCGGTGCCGATGATCTTGAGGTCGGGCGCAAGCAGGCCGTCGGCATCGAGCGCGAACAGGCTGGGCAGCAGCATCCGCTGGGCAAGGTCGCCCGTGGCTCCGAACAGCAGCAGGCGGTCGGCGGTGAAGCTCATGCAAGGTGCCCCTTCGTGGCTCGCGCTCTCCCCTAGGCGCGCTATGGCCCGGCCGCCAGAGGGCGCATACTTATTCAGGTCGTCGCAGCTTACGCAGGCTTCCTGGCGACAAACCCGAACCCGGCGATAATGGCATAGCACGCCGCCGGAAGCACCAGCGCAAAGGCGAGGCTGGTGGCGTCCGCCAGCGCACCGTAGAGCACCGGCACCACCGCTCCGCCGCAGATCGCCACGTTGATGATCCCCGATCCGTCGGCGGCACGCGGACCGAGCTTCTCGCAGGCGAGGCTGAAGATGGTCGGGAACATGATCGCGTTCATCAGGCCCACCGCCAGCAGCGAATAGCCGGCGATGACGCCGGTCGAATTGGCCGACACCGCGATCAGCGTGATCGCACCCGCCGCCACTGCCGCCAGCGTCAGACCGGGGCTGACGAGCCGAAGCACCACCGATCCGATGAACCGCCCGATCAGCGCGCCCAGCCAGTACAGCGTGACCATCCACCCGATTACGCTTTCGGGCTGGCCGAGCACTTGCTCCTGCGCGAGATAGTTGATGATGAAGCTGCCGATCGCGACTTCGGCCCCGACATAGAGGAAAATGCAGGCCGCGCCGTAGCCGAAACGCGCGCGCTTCAGCAGCGACAGGCCATCGGCAAGGCTGGTCTGTTCGTGGGTTTCGCCCTTCAGCCGGTTGCGGAACAGCCACACCGCGCCCGCCACGAAGGCCAGCGCGGCGGCCAGCCCGAGATAGGTGCTGGTGATGATCGCGGATTCGGTCTGGCGATAGGTCTTCAGCGCATCGCCCGAAAGCTCCGCCGCGGTGACGTTGGCGATGCTGCCGAGGATGATGCCGGCGCCCACCAGCGGAAACAGCGTCGTCCCCAGCGAATTGAACCCTTGCGCAAAGGTCAGGCGGCTGTGCGTCGTGCGCTCCGGCCCGAGCAGGCTGATCAGCGGGTTGGCGACGATCTGCACCAGCACCACGCCCGTCGCCAGGATGAAATAGGCCAGCAGGAACATCGGGAACAAGGCTGTCTGACTCGCCGGGATGAACAGCAGGCAGCCCGCCATCATCGTCACCAGCCCCGCCACGGCACCGCGCATGTAGCCCAGCTTCTTGACCAGCCGCGCGCCGGGAATGCCGACCACGGCATAGGCGATGAAGAACCAGAACTGCACCAGGCTCGCTTCGAAGAAGCTCAAGGTGAACAGCTCTTTCAGCTTGGGAATGATCACATCGTTGAGGCTGGTGATGCCGCCGAAGATGAAGAACAGCGCGAAGACGAAATAGTTCAGCCCCGGCGCATCGATCGGCGCTGCGCCGCCCGCTTCCAGCGGTTGCGGATCGGTGCTGGTCGCCAGCCCGGGTGCCATTGCCATCTGCGCTCTCTCCCATTGGCAGCGTTCTCAGGACGCCTGTGCCGCAGACATGCGCGGTTTGCACGGGTCTTACCAGACCGAATAGCAATGCACACGCTTTGCTGTCACGCGCTTGCGCCGCGCCATCAACAGGCTGTAGACGCGCGGGCGATGAATGGCGGGGAGCGCAGACGGCCGACATCCTTCGATGTCGCGGAACGGGCAGGGGTCAGCCAGCCAACCGTCAGCCGCGCCCTGTCGGGATCGCCCGCCATCGCCGAGGCGACCCGGCGCAAGGTGATCGCGGCGGCCGAAGCGCTTGGCTATTTCGTCGACGAACGCGCCGCGCGGCTGCGGCGCGGGTCTACGGGCACGCTGGTAGTGGTGGTGATCTGCCGCGAAGGCGACAGCGCGGGCAGCATCAACCCCTTTGCCTATGCCCTGCTCGGTTCTGTCTGCGTCGCAGCATCGCAGCGCGGGTTCGAAACGCTGGTGTCGTTCCAGGCGCGCGAGGCCGATTTGTTCGGGCATTACCAGGAACAGGGCCGGGCCGACGGGCTGGTGGTGATCGGCACCACCACCAACGCTCCTGCGTGGGCGCATTTCCGCCAGCTCGATGCCGAAGGGCGCAGGGTGGCCTATTGGGGATCGCCGTTCGAGGAACTGGAGTGGGTGCGGTCGGACAATCACGCCGCCGGGCGGCTGGCGGTCGAACACCTGCTCGCCGCAGGCTATCGCCGTCCATGCTTTCTGGGCGCGCTCAATACCCCGCAGGTGCAGTTCACCGAACGCTGGGAAGGCTATGCGCAGGCGATGCGCGACCACGGGCTGGAACCCTGCCTTGCCGCCACCGTCAACGCCACCACCCGCGAGGAGGAAGGCCGCCGCGCCGCGCGCCGGTTGATCGAGCGGGGTGAGGACATCGACGCAGTCTTCGCCGCCTGCGATGCGATGGCACTGGGCGCGATCGAGGCCTTTGCCGCTGCCGACATGGATGTGCCCGGCGATATCGGGGTGATGGGGTTCGACGACCTGATCGCCGGCCGTTTCAGCCGTCCCCCGCTGACCACCATCGGCCCGGATGCGGCCGAAGCCGGCGCGGCGCTGGTGGCGGCGGTGCTGGGCGAAGCCGCCGAAGCGCGGCGGCGGGTGCCGGTGTCGTTGATCGTCAGAGGCAGTACGG
>DAIQNP010000092.1:0-8821 GCA_036788335.1 Erythrobacter sp. | reverse complement strand
GCCGCGGCGCACCATTGTCGCGTGGCAACTCGCCGCGCAGTGCCGCGACCGCGACGACCGCCAGCGGGGTAAAGGACCTTTGCCCGCCCGCGAGGCCCATCAGGATCGACTTCAACATGTCGCTTCCTCCTTTGCGCTGCGCCTTGCCCGACGCCGGTCTCCCACCGCATGGCTGCGGGAGACCGCCAGAAATACCCACCTCGTCGCTTTGGCACACGATTTTCACCTTCAGCCGGAAGGCCTGCGCTACGGCGACACCATGAGAGCTTCTGGTCTGATTTTGATTGCCGATGATGAGCCGCTTCTGACGGAAATGCTCGATTTCCGGTTGCGCGCGAAGGGATTCGAAACGGTCATCGCCCACGACGGACGCGAAGCGCTTGCGCAATTTGCCGAGGCCGGGCCGGATGCGATGGTGCTGGATGCGATGATGCCGGTTCATGACGGAATGGAGGTGCTTCGCCGCATCCGCGCCAGCGAGGCGGGCCGCAGCGTGCCGGTGATCATGCTGTCCGCCCGGCGCAACGAGGACGACATCGTCCGGGCGCTCGAGGCAGGTGCCAGCGATTACATCGTCAAACCCTTCCTGCCCGAGGAACTGCTGGTCCGGCTCCAGCGCCTGCTTGCAGGCCGGGCATGAAGCGCTGGCTGCTGTCGGCGGTGGCCGCGTGTTCCTCACCATTGGGCGCAGCGCCGCCGCCGTCCGATTACGAGGCCGCAGTGGCCGCCCGCCGCGAGGGCGATCTGACAGGCGCGCTGACCCTGCTCGATCGCTGGATCGCGCAGCGCCCGCAGGACAGCGATGCGCTGGTTCAGCGGGGCTATGTGCATCTCGCGCTCGGCAACCGGGATGCGGCGGCGCGGGATTTTCGGGCGGTGCTGGCGATCGCGCCGGACTATGCAGACGCCAGCGCCGGCCTTGCCCGGCTCGCGGAACCCCTGAACGAGACGCCGCGCGGCTTCGTGATCGTCGGCGGCGCATTCAGCGAGCTTGCCGCGGGTGCAAGCGACTGGTGGGAAGCCTCGCTCGCGGCTGAAGCGCCGGTTTCGGACGACGTCTCACTCGGCGGACGGGCGATCTGGTATCGCCGCTTCGGGCTCGAGGATGTCGAGATCGAAGGACGGATCGCCGCGCATCCTTCGGACGACTTGTGGCTGCGGGCCAGCATCGGCGGCACGCCATCGGCCGATTTCCGGCCCGAACTGGCCGTGGCCGCCGGTGCCGACCTGCGCATTGCCGAAGGTCCGACAGCGACCGTGCTTTCGCTCGACACCTCGTGGCAGCGCTTCCCCTTGCAGGACGTGGTCAGCGTGACTCCGGGCATCACGCAATATTTCGGCCAAGGCCGCTGGTTGGCGACGGTGCGGGGGATCGGCATCGTCCCGAGCGGCGGCGAACTCGAAGTCGGCGTGCTCGGCCGTCTCGACTTTGCGCCGGACGAGCGGCGGCGATTCTTCGTCGGCGCGGTCAACGGTCCCGACACCGATCTGGGCATCGTGACCCGCGTCGTATCGGCCTTTGCCGGGGCGGAACTGCCGCTGGCGGAACGATGGTCGCTGTTGCCATCAGTGTCCCACGAGCGGCGCGAGGCCGGCCCGGATCGGACCGAATTGCGGATCGAGATTAAGGCCGTGTTTTGACGACGCTGCTGGCCATCTGGCAGTTGTCGCTGGCGCTGTCTTCTGCCGCCATTCTCGCGCTGTTCCTGATCCTGGTTGCCCGCTTCGTCTCCGAGCGGCGCAGTTCGCGGCAGGAGGCCGAGCGGCGGCGCATGGCCCGCCTGCTGATGTCGCCGCGCCTCGTATCGCCGGAGCCGCCTCGCAAGGCCCTGGAACAACAGGCCGCCGCGCGGCTGGCGCTGGAAATGGCGGAGCTGGTGCGCGGGCCGGACCGGCAGGCGCTGTTGGCCAATGCCGAGGCGCTGCGGATCCCGCACACCCTGCTGCGCAGCAGTGTCAGCAAAAGCGCGCAGGAACGGCTGCTGGCCGCCGAAGCGCTGGCGATGTTTGCGATCGGGCAGCGCCGCGTGCGCGAGATGCTGCGCGACCGCAACCCGGATGTCCGGCTGGGCGCGGCGCTGGCGCTGGCGCAGAACCAGGCGGCCCCGCCCGCTGCCGAGATCGTGCGCCTGCTCGGTCTGGGAACCACCGAACGTTCGCTGCTGGTCGCGTCGCTGATGCGCGATCTGGTGGACGCCGATCCGGCATCGGTCGCAGACCTGCTCAGCGACGAGACACTGCCGGACGCGGCCAGGCTGGCGGCGGTCGATGCGCTGGCCGCCAGCGGGCTGGTCGAACACGCGCCGCTGGTGGCAAGGATGGCGGCCGAAGCGGACACCGATGACGAGCTGCTGCCGCGCATCTACCATGCGCTCGGCCGGATCGGCCACCCGTCCGGTCATGCCGCGATCCTGCGCGGCCTGTCGCATCCGGCCTGGGCGGTCAGGGCGGCAGCGGCGCAGGCAGCCGGGACGAACCGTCTGGCGACGGCGGCGGAGCGGCTGGGTGAACTGCTGGGCGACGATCAGTGGTGGGTGCGGCTGCGCGCGGGCGAAGCGCTCTGGCGGCTTGGGCCGCGCGGGACCGACGTGCTTGCGCAGGCGGCGGCCGACAGCCCGCATCCGCTCGCCCGCGAGGCTGCGACCCTGACACTCGAAGAACGCGGGTCCGCATGAATTTCGAACCGGCCGCATGGGCCAGCAAGTGGATGCTCGATGCAGCGCAAGGGATCGCGCTGGTCGTGATCGTCACCGGCCTTGCCCAGATCGCGTTCTATATCGTGCAACTGGCCTATGCCGCCATCGCGCTGTCCAACCGGCCGCCGGTGCCGCGCGGGGCGACGCTGTGGCGGCGCTATTCCGATCAGGCCCCGCCGATCGCGGTTATCGCCCCGGCCTTCAACGAAGAACTGACCGTGGTGGAAAGCGTCCGCTCGCTGCTGGCGCTGCACTATCCCGATTTCGAGGTCCTGCTGGTCAATGACGGATCCAGGGACGCAACACTGGCGCGGGTCATCGCCGAATTCGGGCTGAAGCGCGTCGGGCGGTTCATCGACAATAGCGTGACGCACCAGCCGATCCGCGGCTTCTACGCCAACCCCGACCTGCCGCGCCTGCTGGTGATCGACAAGGAGAACGGGGGCAAGGCCGATGCGCTGAATGCCGGGATCAACGCGTCGCGTTCGGGCCTGTTCTGCGCCATCGATGCCGATTCGCTGCTCGAACCCGATGCCTTGCTGCGGGTGGTGCGGCCGTTCATAGACTACCCCAACCGGACGATCGCGGTGGGCGGCACGATCCGCATCGCCAACGGATGCACCATCGATTCGGGCCGGGTGACCAGTGTCGGCCTGCCGCGCAACTTCCTCGCGCTGGTGCAGATCATGGAATATCTGCGCGCGTTCCTGATGGCGCGGATCGCGCTGGGGCAGATGCAGGCGCTGACGGTGATTTCGGGCGCGTTCGGGCTGTTCAGCCGCCAGCGGGTGGTCGAGGTGGGCGGATACAGCCACGCGACCGTGGGCGAGGACATGGAACTGGTCATCAAGCTCCACCGCCACATGCGCGACCAGCGCCTGCCCTACCGGGTCGACTTCATCGCCGAGCCGGTCTGCTGGACCGAATGTCCGGAGGATATGGGCGTTCTTTCACGGCAGCGCAGCCGCTGGCAGCGCGGGGCGCTGGAGTGCTTCGTCAAGCACCGCGACATGTGCTTCAACCCGCGTTACGGCCGGATCGGGTTCGTCGGCTTCGGGCATATCCTGCTGGTCGACGTGCTGGGGCCGGTGATCGAAGTGCTGGGCTATGTGCTGGTCCCGCTGCTGTGGAGCCTGAAGCTGCTTGCGCTGCCGTGGCTGCTCGCCTTTCTGGCGGCGACCTTTACCTTCGGCATCCTTGTCAGTGCGCTGACCCTGATCCTCGAAGAGGTGCAGCTGCGCCGCTTCCCGCGCGCCCGCGACCTGGCGATCCTGGCGATGATCGCGGTGGTGGAGAACCTGGGCTACCGGCAGCTGTCGAACCTCTGGCGGCAATGGTGCCGCCGCCGTCCCGGTCCTCGAACCCGGCCGTGCCGCCGTGACTGGCCGCAATCTCGCGCACGATCGCCAGCCCCAGGCCGGTCCCGCCGCGGGTGCGCGCATCGGAGCTGTCCGCCATCGCGAATTTCGTGAAAATGCGGTCGCGGAAATCCTCCGGCACGCCGCTGCCCCGGTCGCGCACCTCGATTCGCACGGCGGATCTGCTCTGAACGGTCGTCACGAACACCGATTCTCCGGGCGGCGAATATTTGATCGCGTTGGAGACCAGGTTGGTAAGCACCTGTTCGAGCCGGTCGGGATCGCCCATCACGCATTGCGGCCACGGCGGCAGGCCGATGTCCAGAACGACGTCGAGATCCTCGGCGAATTGCCGGTTGGCGGTGACAGTGCGCTGGACCAGCGGTCCGACCATCAGTCTGCGCATGTCGAACGACATCTTGCCGGATTCGATCTTCTCGATGTCGAGCAAGTCGTTGATCAGCCGGATCAGGCGTTCGCAATTGCTGTGCGCGATGGCGACCAGACGCGCGGCTTTTTCCTCCAGCCGGCCCACCGCCCCGCCGGCCAGCAAGGCCAGCGAGCCGCCGATCGACGTCAGCGGGGTGCGCAGTTCGTGGCTGACGGTGGAGACGAATTCGCTCTTCATGCGCTCGGCATGTTTGCGATGGGTGATATCGCGGATCGCGGCGACGAACCGGGTGTCCTCCTCGTCGCCGAACCGGCTGATGGCGACCTCGGTTTCGAAGGTCGTGCCGTTGGCCCTCTTGCCGATGAATTCCTGCCGCTTGCCCGCTCCGTCGGTTCCGGCGCGGCCGATGCGGGCCAGCCAGGCGAGGCTCTGTCGCTGATCGAAAGGATGAGCCATCAGGAACATGTTGCTGCGTCCGAGCATGTCCTGCGCGGAGTAACCGAACATCCGCTCGATGCTCGGATTGGTGCGGATGATGCAGCCGCGCGCATCGAGCAGCAGCATCCCGTCGACCGCACCATCGAACATCACCTTTTCCTGTTCCGCCACCCGCCGCGCGCTGGCAAGGGCGGCGCGGCGCTGCGCCGTGGTCCGCCTGATCAGCAGCGTCGCGCCCACCAGAAGCAGCGCAATTCCGATCAGCACCAGCGCGATGAGCCGCTCGACATTGCGCCGCTTGGTTTCGCTTGCCGCTTCAAGGGCGGCAAGCATCTGCGCTTCTGTGGCATCCAGCCGGCCAATGGCCTGTCTGATCCGGTCCATCAGGATCCGTCCGCGTCCCCCGGCGATCCGCTTGCGCGCTTCCGCCGCATTGCCGGCATCGGTGAAGCGGACACTGTTCTGTGCAATGGCGAGCTTCTGTTCGGAAAGCCGGCGGAGGGTGGGCAGGCTCTCGATCGTCGCCGCCGCGCCGTCGGTCTGAAGCGCGGCGAAGATTGCGTCCCGCCGCGTGATCGCACTGTGATAGGGCAGAAGAAACTGCTCCTGACCGGTCAGCACGTATCCTCGCACACCCGTCTCGGCATCGAGATGCAGTTCGAGCAGGTCGGCCAGGTGCGTGCGCGTCGCCACCATCCGGGCCGCCTGGTCCCGCAGCACCCGCGCATCGGCGAACTGGTCGCGCACCAGCAGCTGCACGCCGGTGAGGCCGATCAGGATCAGCGCCAGCGAGAGCAGCGTCAGATAGCGGCTCGGCGTCAAGTGCGGCAATCTGTCGGTCATTCGCAACGTTCCGCTGACACCTGCTGGGCCTGCCAGATCTAGCAGCGCGGCGGCTTGCGGTAACCCGCCGCCCCTTCGGCTCACCGCGAATGGGGCGCTCTGTCCCCCGAAGCGGCCCTACGGCCCACGCAGAAATGCCCGGCGCTGGGGGCACCGGGCATCTCCGAATTGTTCAGGAGCGATCAGCCCTTGGGCATGAGCACCGTGTCGATGACGTGGATGACACCATTGGTGCATTCGATGTCGGCGGTGACGACGGCGGCGCCGTTGACGGTCACGCCCGAGGTCGCATCAACAGCCAGCGTTTCGCCGTTGACGGTGGCGGGCTCGACCTTCTTGCCGGCGATATCGGCGGCCATCACCTTGCCGGGCATCACGTGGTAGGTCAGGATCGCGGTCAGCTTGTCCTTGTTTTCCGGCTTGACGAGGTCATCGACCGTGCCGGCGGGCAGCTTGGCGAAGGCATCGTCGCTGGGGGCGAACACGGTGAACGGACCTTCGCCCTTGAGCGTCGCGCCAAGATCGGCAGCGGTCACTGCAGCGACCAGCGTCTTGAACGAGCCGGCAGCGACAGCAGTATCGACGATGTCATGGAGGGTATTCGACATGGTTGTTCCAATCAAAAATGGGCGATCCGTTCGACAAAACGCCGAAACTCTCAACCCGATAGGCCAATTGATCTTCAGGCCGGGGCCTGAAAAGAGAGGCAGACACGAGTGATGTGCTCTGCTTCCAGACCAGATTTGGAAACGAATTGATCCAAAACAACCACGCACGAGTAATATATTTATTTTATTTTAATGCAATAATTCGCTTGATTAACGAATATATCTCCAGATTGAAACAATGTGCGTGTAGTCTGCCAGAGGACTTGATCGGCGTCTCCGGCCGGATCGTGCTGGACAGCGATCACGGCGCACCGGCGGGCTGCCCCGCCTCCCCCTTCGCGAGCGGGGAAATTTCCCCCTGCGGAAATTCGTGGCATAGGCGCAGCATGATGGCTGGCTGCGATACTGTCCCTGCTCCTGCACCCCGTATCCGTCCGCTCGCGCGGATCGGGGCCGTGCCAAGGGTGGCGCGCGATCCGGACAGGGGATCCGGGCTGTGCGCTGGTGCGGCGCGTCCGGCATGAACCTCACCCTTGCCACCGACGATACCGGCGGGCCGGAGATCTTCGCGAGCCTGCAAGGCGAAGGGCCGAGCATGGGAATGCCGGTCGCCTTCGTGCGCCTGTCGCGCTGCAACCTTGCCTGCGTGTGGTGCGACACGGCCTATACCTGGCGTTTTACCGGCGACAACCGCCCGCACCGCGACGGGGTCGCCTTCGAACGCCGCGCCAATCAGGTTGCGCTTTCGCCCGCAGAGGTGGCCGCACGGATCGCCGCGCTGGGACAGGACCGGCTCGTGATCACCGGGGGCGAGCCCCTGTTGCAGGCCGGCGGGCTGGCGGCGATGCTCGACCACCTGCCGGAGATGCGGGTCGAGATCGAGACCAACGGCACCGTCGTCCCGGCGCCGAAACTCGACGTGCGGGTCGACCAGTACAATGTCAGCCCCAAGCTGTCGCACAGCGGCAACCCCGAGGAGCTGGCGCTGATCCCGGAACGGCTGGAAGCCTGGGCCGCCGACCGCCGCGCCTTCCTCAAATTCGTGATTGCCGCGTCCGAGGACGTGGCCGAGGTGCTGGACTTGCAGCGCCGCTACCGCTTCCGGTCCGAACGGGTGTTCCTGATGGCCGAGGGCACCGACAGCGCCGCGCAGCGCGCGCGGCAGGCCTGGCTGAGCGGGCTATGTCTGGAGCACGGGTTCCGCATGAGCGACCGGCTGCATATTCACCTGTATGGGGATACCCGCGGCACCTGAGGCCCACCCCGCTGCGATGCCGCCTTCAGGCCGCGTGAGCGAGGATTTCGCACCGCGAACGCGGTGCGGAGCACAGGGACTGCTAACCCTGACTTCTCCACCGCATCACCACCCGCTCGACCAGTTCCTCCTCGCCGCCGTCTGTGTTCCACAGATCGACGAAGCTGGGGTCTTCCGAGGCCGGGCGCTTGTGTTCTTCAAGGTTGTCGAAGGCCACGCGGATCGGGATCGCGACGCCTTCGCCGCAGATGATGCATTCGCGGTTGCGCAGCGCCGGGATCGAATCGAGAAAGCCGCGCGCGCCTTCGGGCATGGCCGCCTTGACGAAGGCCTGGTCGCGGTCGTTGTTGAGGCGCATCGCGATGATCGTGCCGCACTGCGAAAGCACGCCTTCGGCAAGGTCGGAGGGGCGCTGGGTGATCAGGCCGAGGCTGATCCCGTATTTGCGGCCTTCCTTGGCGATGCGCGAAAGGATCTTGGCGACCGAGGAGCCGTCCGAATTCTTCTCGTTCGGGACATAGCGGTGGGCTTCCTCGCACACCAGCAGGATCGGGCGGGTCTTTTCCTCGCGCCCCCAGATGGCGAAGTCGAACACCAGCCGGCTGAGCACCGCCACCACGGTCGAGGTGATGTCCGACGGCACGCCCGACACGTCGATGATCGAGATCGGCTTGCCGTTGCCGGGCATCCGGAACACCTTGCCGATGAAGTCGGCCATCGTGTCGCCCACCAGCATCCCGGAGAACATGAACTGGTAGCGCGGATCGCCCTTCAGTTCGTCGAGCTTGCCCTTGATCCGCATGAACGGCGCGGACGAGGTCGCCTTGTCGAGCTTGCCCATCTCGTCCTGCAGGATGTTGCTGAGATCGGACAACAGATAAGGGATCGGCGAATCGACGGTGATCTTGCCCATCGTCTGCGCCAGCCGGTTGCGCGCACGGGCGGCCAGCAGGCACTTGGCAAGGATGTCGGCATCAACCTGACGATCATTGCCGCTGCCGGTCAGCAGCACTTCGCAATGTTCCTCGTAATTCATCAGCCAGTACGGCATCTGCAGGTTCGACACGTCGAGGATCTGGCCGGTCTGGCGAAACGCGGCGGAATATTCGCCGTGGGGATCGATCATCACGATATGACCCTTGGGCGCGGCTTCGCAGATGCGGTGCAGAATCAGCGCGGCGCTGGTCGATTTGCCGGTTCCGGTCGATCCGAGCAGCGCAAAGTGCTTGCCC
>DAIQNP010000091.1:0-8916 GCA_036788335.1 Erythrobacter sp. | reverse complement strand
GGCTACCTTCCCCTCCCGCTCCATGATCGTGCCAGACCCGATGGGGGTCGCGCTGATCATTGGGGCGTGGAACTTCCCGGTGCAGGAGATTTTCGCGCCGCTAGCAGGCGCTCTGGCGGCGGGCAATTGCGCTTTCCTGAAGCCGTCCGAGCTGGCCCCGGCGAGCTCCGCCCTCATTGCCCGGCTCGCACAGCAATATCTCGATCCGCAGGCCATTGTGGTCGTTGAAGGCGATGCACAAACGGTAGAGGCCCTGCTGGAGCATCGCTTTGACACGATCTTCTTTACCGGTAGCAGCCGCGTTGGCCGCCACATCATGCAAGGGGCGGCGCGCCACCTGACCCCTGTCACGCTGGAACTCGGCGGCAAGAGCCCGGCGATCGTGGCAGAGGATGCAGACCTTGAGGTGACAGCGCGCCGTCTGGTCTGGGGCCGCTTCATGAATGCCGGCCAGCTCTGCGTTGCGCCCGATCATGTCCATGTTCATCACAGCGTTCACGACCGTCTGGTCGCAGAGCTGGGCCAGCAGATCCGAGCGCTCTACGGGGACAATCCGGCAACGAGCCCGGACTATGGCCGCATCGTCAATGCCCGCCATTTCGACCGGATCAGCGCGTATCTGCGGCAGGGCCGCGTGGCCCATGGCGGAGAAGCTGACAGGGAGCGGCTCTATATCGCGCCAACCATCCTCGTCGACCCGCAGCCGGGGAGTGACGTGCTCGAAGAGGAAATCTTCGGCCCCGTCCTGCCGGTCCTGGCATGGCGGGAGGAGGAGGATGTGTATGCAGCCCTCGCCGGGCGCCCTGCGCCGCTCGCGGTCTATGCGTTTGGCAAGTCGAAGGCGTTTCTGGAGCGCGCACGCACGCGCACCCGCTCTGGCACCTTCATGAGCAATGATGTCGTCATGTTCCAGACCAATCCTGCCTTGCCCTTTGGCGGGGTGGGCGAGAGCGGCATGGGCAGCTTCCACGGCCGCCACAGCTTTGATGCCTTCTCCCAGAAGCGCGCCGTGATGCTGCGCGGTTTCGGGCTCGATTCAGCGCTGCGCTACCCGCCCTATGACGCAAAGAAGCTCAAAACGCTTCGCCAGCTGGCTTGAGGACACGCCCCGATGAAAAAGACAGCCGCCTGGCTTGCCCGTCACGCTCTGGAGAATCTGGGTGTCACCCACACATTCGGGATCCCCGGTGTGCACACGACCGAGCTGTATGACGAGCTGAACCGCTCCAACCAGATCACGCCGGTGCTGGTCACCCACGAGGCCGCAGCGGCGTTCGGTGCAGATGCGGTCAGCCGGACGAGCGCGTCCATCGGCGTGTGCGTACTGGTTCCAGGCGCGGGGCTGACCCATGCTGCCAGCGGCATTGCCGAAGCCTATTTGGCCGGCATCCCGATGCTGGTTATCACCGGCGGCATCCGCCGCGATACCGTTGCCAGCTATCAGCTCCATGATGTGGACGGGCTGGCCATGATGCAGCCCATCACCAAGGCGCAGTTCCGCGTGGAGCGCCATGACGAGGTGGTGGCTCGCATCTATGAGGCCTACACGATTGCGATGTCGGGCGAGCCCGGCCCAGTGGTGGTGGAAATCCCGGTCAATCTGCAGCTCTTTGAAGGCGAGGCCGGTGATCTGCCAGCACCGCCGGCATTGCATCAGCCGGGCTGCGACGACGCCCTGATCGCGAGGGCGGCAGACCGCCTGGCGGCCAGCGCGTCTGCGGGCATTTTCGTGGGCTGGGGCGCAAGCGATGCAAGCGCCAGCCTGATCGAGATTGCCGAGCTTCTGGGGGCCCCTGTCGCGACCTCGCTGCAAGGGGTTGCGGCTTTTCCGGCCAACCATCCCCTGCATGCGGGCTTCGGCTTCGGGCCTAGCGCAGTGCCTGCGGCGCGCGAGGCTTTCAAGACCTGCGATGTGATGCTGGCTGCCGGGGTGCGCTTTGGCGAGATCGCGACCGGCTCGTTCGGGGCCGTGCCGCCTGAAGCGCTCATCCATGTCGACATCAATCCTGAAGCGATCGGGGCCAATTTTCCCGCCGAGATCGCTTTGCCCGGTGATTGCCGCGTGGTGCTGCCTGCGCTCGCAGCCGCGCTCAAAGTCCGGCTTGGCGCATGCAACCAGGAACGCAGGACAGCGGTTGCCCGTATTATCGCGAGCGGCAAGGCGCGCTATCGCGAGGAATGGCAGCGCCATGACCCCAAAGGCCGGGTAAACCCTGCCCGCTTCTTTGATGCCTTGCGCGAACGGCTGGCGGATGACGCGGTGCTCGTTGCGGACGATGGCAACCACACCTTCCTTGCCGCCGAGCTGATGCCGATCCACGCGGCGCGCGGCTTTATCTCGCCAACCGATTTCAACTGCATGGGCTATTGCGTGCCCGCGGCCAATGCCGCCAAGCTCGCCAACCCCGACCGGGATGTCGTCGCCATTGTCGGCGATGGGGCTTTCCTGATGACGGGGCTGGAAGTGCTCACCGCCAAGGCCATGGGCACAGGTATCGCCTATTTCGTCTTTGCCGACGGGGAGCTCTCCCAGATCTCGCAGGCCCAGGCGACGCCCTATAACCGCAAGACCTGCACCGTCCTGCCTTCGGTCAAGTTGGGGTCATGGGCCGAGGCGGTGGGCGCGGACTTTGTCTCCATCGCCAATGATGACGCGCTCGCTGACGGGATTACGGATGCCCTTGCGGCAGCACGCGCCGGACGCCCTGTAATCGTGGAAGTGGCGATCGACTATTCCAAGCCGACCCGCTTCACCAGCGGCGCGGTGGCGACCAATCTGAAGCGCTTCCCGCTCTCGGCCAAGGTCCGCTTCATCGGCCGGGCGCTCGCCCGCAAGGTAACCGGATGAGCGAAAGCGAAGCCCCTTTCTGCCTCGTCAGCCGCCGCGTTAGCGAAGGCGCGGCAAAGCCGGGGCTCGTCTATCGCGAGAAGCCGTTCGTCCGCGACGATAGCGGCTGGCGCATCTTTGCCGGAGATGAGGACGGCGCCTTCCTTGCCAATCCGGATAACACGCTTCTGGTCCGCCTTGGTCTGCTGGCTGCCCGTCATCAGGACCTCGAGCCCCTGCTGGGAACAAGAACCGGCAGCGCGTTCGAGCGCGATCTGGAAGGCCGGTGGCGCGATGTCAGCGATGAGGGCCAGTCGGACTGGGAACGGGCCGGTAAACGCGCAACGGAGGTAGACAATCACCGATGAACACGCCGCCGCTTCACGCGCCGATGGCGCTCACCCCTGAACAGGCCGCGATCCGCGCGGGATCAGAAGGGCCTGTCATGGCCCGCTGCATGGAAACGTTGGTGCGCTATGGCGAGGCGTTCGGTGCGCCGCGCCTTGTCCCGATTCGCTCGGCCCATCTGACCGGCAGTTTCAAGATCTTCTTTTACACCGCGTATTACAAGCTCGTCAGCGAGCTGGTGGAGGCGGGGATCAAGGTGAAGGTGCCCACCACGCTGAACCCGCGCCCGGGCTATGATTACCGGCCACAGAACCGCATCCTGTTCCGCTCGCAGCGCTGGCATGAGGAGCAGCTTGAAGCCCTCGGTGTCACGCCGAACTATAGCTGCGTTTGCTACGCCTATGACAACATACCCGAGTTTGGCGACCGGCTGGGCTGGGCGGAAAGCTCGGCCATCATCTATGCCAACTCAGTGATCGGCGCGCGCTCCAACCGCAATGCGATCATGATCGATATCTGCCATGCCGTGACCGGGCTCGCGCCGGAATTTGGCTTCCTGCTCGACGAGAACCGCAAGGCGGACCTGCATATCAAGCTTGAGATCGAGCGGATGGACGCCGCGGCGCTCGGCTTTCTCATCGGCAAGATCGCAATGGATCGCACGCCGGTGCTCGACTACTGGCCTTTTACCGCTGCCGAGCTGAAGAATATTGGCGCCGCCATGGCCTCGACCGGCGGGGTTACCCTGTTCCATGTTGCCGGGCTGACCCCGGAAGCGCCAGAGCTGGAGGCGGTGACCGGCGGTCGGGTGCTTGAGACCCACACCATCACGCAGGCCGATATAGACGCGCTCAAGGCCTCGCGCCAGATGCAAAAGGAAAGCGCAGTCATCGCCTTTGGCTGCCCGCAGATGACGCTGGAGGAAGCTCTGGAGGTGGGGCGGCACTTTGCCGGGCGCACCCTGAAAAAGCCTGTTCTCTTCCATCTCGTGCCGGGCGCGTACGATGCCTTCATCGAAACCGAGACAGGACAGGCCTGCCTCGATGCCGGTATCGAGGTGCTGCAGCATTGTCCGCTGGCGGCGCTGTCCTTGCGCATCGGGATCGGCAAGCAGCAGGTGCTCACCCCTTCGGGCAAGCTCCACTACTACCTGGAAGGGGCAAAATACGCCGACATCGCCGACATCCTCGAACTGACAGGAGCGGTCGCATGAGCGTGGCAGCCGATACCGCGGCGACCGCCGCGCTGAAAGACATCCTGCCGGTCAAGGTGATTGTGGCGGGCGCCTGTGATGCGCCTGCGCTCGTCACGCGCCAGCCCATCAACTTCACCGCCGCCATGTGCAAGCCGCCCAACATGCTGCCATCAAAGCGCGCCGAAGTGCGCGACGCGCATCACGAGCTTTTCCGCCAGAATGTGGGCGGGCGCGCGCTGGTATTTCCGGCCTGCATCGGCTCCACGCATACGGGGCTGGTGCTTCTTGATCTCGTCAGCCTTGGCAAAGGGCCTGCGGCGTTGATCGTCCAGTCATGCGATTCCCTGCTGATCAGCGGCGTCATACTCTCCGAGGTCTGGTTCGGACCGGTCATTCCCATCGTGGAATATCGCGGAGATGATCTGTTCGACCGGATCGGCACGCGCGACCGCCTCGTACTCGCGTCCGGCAGTGACCGCCTGCATGTTTATTCCGGAGCCTCCCAATGACGGCCAGCACCCGCCCCAACTCGCTTTCTGCCCGCGATGTCGCCTATCACCTGCACCCGCAGACCAATCTGAAGGCGCACGCCGATCAGGGACCGCTAGTGCTCACCTCCGGCAAGGGCGTCGAGGTGTATGACGAGGATGGCAAGGCCTATATCGACGCTATGGCCGGGCTCTGGTCGGCCTCGCTGGGCTTCTCAGAGCCGCGCCTTGCCAAGGCCGCCTACGACCAGATGATGACGCTTCCTTACGCGACAACATTCGCGCACCGATCCAACCCGGCGGTCATTGCGCTCGCTGAAGCGCTTCTGGATATCGCACCGCAGGGCATGGAAAAGGTGTTTTTTGCCAATTCCGGCTCCGAAGCGGTCGATACGGCCATGAAGATCGTCTGGTACTACTGGAACGCGCATGGCAAGCCGGAAAAGAAGAAGATCATCGCGCGCGGCAATGCCTATCATGGCTCCACGCTCGCCTCCGCCAGCCTGACGGGCCTTGAGCGCATGCAGCGTGACTTTGACCTGCCGATAGCCCGCGTGGTGCGCGCGCCCTGCCCGCATTACTGGAAGTATCATCACGCGGGTGAGAGCGAGGAGGACTTCGCCCGCCGCATGGCGGAGGAGCTGGAAGCGATCATCCTGGCCGAAGGGCCTGAGACGGTCGGGGCCTTCATCGCTGAACCGGTACAGGGCGCAGGCGGCGTGATCGTGCCGCCCAAAGGCTATTTCACCCATGTGCAGGCTGTCTGCCGCCGCCATGATCTCCTTTTCATCGCCGATGAAGTGATCTGCGGGTTTGGCCGCACAGGCTATATGTGGGGCAGCGACCTTTATGATCTCAAACCGGACATGGTGACGAGCGCCAAGGCGCTGTCGGCCTCCTACATCCCGATTGCCGCGTTGATGGTGAACGCGCGCGTGTTCGACACGATGGTGCAGCAGTCCGGCAAGCTTGGACAGTTCGGCCACGGCTTTACCTATTCGGGCCATCCGGTCGCCGCTGCGGTAGCGCTGGAGACGCTGAAAATCTATGCCGAGCGCAACATTGTTGCCGTGGCCCGCGCGGCCGCGCCCCATCTGCAGGACGGGCTTGCCAGCCTTGCCGGTCACCCGCTTGTCGGTGAGGTGCGCGGTGTGGGCATGATAGCCGGGGTGGAGCTTGCACGGTCAAAGTCCGGTAAGGAGCCGTTTGACCCGGCCGAAGGCGCCGGCGCGCGTGTTGCCGCCGCCGCGCAGGCCCGCGGTCTGATCGTGCGGGCGCTGGGTGACACCATCGCCTTCTGCCCGCCCCTCATCATCCAGCCCGACGAGATTTCTAGTGTCATTTCGCGCTTCACCGATGCCCTCGATGCGTGTGTGGCAGGATTGTCATGAAGCTGTTGAATTTGAGGTTTCGCCTCCAGAAAAACCCTTGCAGGAAACCGGCCCCCGGAACATAGTGACCAGCGGTCATTTATAGCGATAACCAAGCGCACCTGCCCAGACAAAGCCCGCAACAGACGGTCGGCAGGCACACACCAGGGGAGACCAGCATGACCATCAAGATGACGAATTCCGCACGGCTAATGGCCTTGGCGTACGGCGCTTCGGCGCTGGCGTTCAGTGCGCCTGCGTTCGCCCAGAGCGAGCAGGCTGCTCCGCGCGACGTGATCACTGTCACCGCGCAAAAACGCGAGCAGGCCATTGAGGACGTACCGATCTCGGTCACCGTCTTTGACCGCAGTGAGATCGAGCGCGCCGGGATCACCGAGCTGGCAGACTTTGCCCGCCGCACGCCCAATGTCAGCTTCGTCAATCGTGGCACGCGCTCTGAGACGCGTATCGCCATCCGCGGCATCTCGCCGATCTCGACTGCCGGCACCGCCAATCTGACCGGCATTTTCGTGGACGAGTTCAACGTGGCGCCGAACATATCGACGCGCACCGCTGACCCCTTCCTGTTCGACACCGCCCAGATCGAGGTGCTCAAGGGTCCGCAAGGCACGTATTTCGGCCGCAACGTGGTGGCCGGTGCCATCAATATCACCTCGCGCCAGCCCTCTTTCGATCAGTCGGAAGCCGAGCTGACGGCAGAGGTCGGCTCGTTCGGCCTGCGCCGGATCAGTGGTTCGGGCTCGGTGCCGCTATCTGACAATTTCGCCGTGCGCGCGCTTGGCTACTACGACCAGTATGACGGCTTCCTGCGCAATACCGGCACCGGTCCCAGCAATGGTACCGAGAATTATGGCGCGCGCCTTGCCGCCCTCTGGCAGGTCAATGACCGGCTCACCTTGAACGGCTCGCTGATCTATTCCAACCAGCAGCAGGATCTGCCGAACTTCGTGCCCTCGGGTTTCCCGAGCGAAAGCCTCAGCCTGCTCGCGAACTTCGTGCCGCCCGGCACCGTGCCGGTGAACGCCAACGGCTTCTTCCCGGCCAATACCCGCACCATTTCGACCAATGAGGGCCTGCCGAGCGAAAACCAGACGCTGACAGCCATCGCACGCGCATCCTATGACTTTGAGAACGGGATGAATTTCACGCTCGTCGGCGGCGTGATCGACAATGAATTCCGCTCTGAAGGCGAAGGTGATTTCACCAATCTGTCGGCCTTCACCATCCGGCGCGACGAGGACGTGCGCGCCATGTCGATCGAGGGCCGCTTGTCGGGGGGTGGTGACCGGTCATCCTGGCTGATCGGTGCCATTTACGGGCGCGACGAGTTCTTCACCTATCAGAACTCCATCCAGCGGGCGAACAACCCGCTTCTGGGCGCGTATGACACCGCCTTCGCCTTCCTGGGCGGCGCGCTGTTCGGCATCGTGCCCGGCGCACCGCCTCCAGGCTTCATTCCGGGCTTTGCCTTCTTCATTCCGGGCGTGAACAGCTCGGCGGGCTTCTTTGAAAACGTGGAGTTTGAGTTTGAAAGCCGTTCGGTCGCGCTCTTTGGCGAGTACAGCTTTGATCTGACCGACAGGCTGACCGTGGCGGCTGGCGCACGTTATTCGCGTGACGAGATTGAAGGCGAGCGCCGCGAGCTGCAGCTTCAGCCGGGCCTGGCACCGCGCCAGTCCCTGCCGCAGCAGAGCGTGTCGTTTGACGATTTCTCGCCGCGCTTCTCGGCCACTTTCCGGCTGACCGACAATAACTCGCTCTACGCCATTGCCTCTCGCGGCTATCGCACGGGCGGCTTCAATACCACTCCGGGTGATCCTGCCTTTGATGCGGAAAATCTCTGGAATTACGAGATCGGCACCAAGGGCACGCTGGGCGGCGGCTGGCTGCGCTACTCCATCTCGGCCTTCCACATGGACTGGAACAACACGCAGGTGCGCGCACAGGACGTCGTGACCCAGCGCCAGTTCATCCTCAATGCCGACGGGTCGGAGCATCGCGGCTTCGAGGTCGAACTGGATGCCCGGCCCAATGACAATATCCGCCTCGGCCTGAACTACGGCTATGTGGACGCCACCTTCAACAGCTTCACCAATGCCCGCGATCTTGATGGCAATGCCGTCGATGCCACGGGCCGTCCGGTGCCGCTGTCACCGCGCAACACCTTCTCGGCGCTGGCCGAATACCAGCAGCCGCTCTTTGGTGATGTCAGCGGGTTTGGGCGCGTGCAGTTCAGCCATGTCGACGAGACGCGCGAGGATGTGTCAAACAATGCCCGCCGCCTGAACCCCTCCTACCAGCTCTGGAACTTCCGGGTCGGTCTAGAGGGCAATAGCTGGTCGCTGACGGGCTATGTCGACAATGCGGTTGACGAGGAATACCGCTTTGGCACCTCCAATCTGGAGACCTTCCTCTCAGGTGCGCAAGTGATTGTCGGCGCACCGCGCAGCTATGGCCTCGTCCTGAGCGTTCGTCGCTAAGGCAGCGTCCGGGGCAAGACACGGGCAGGGCCAATCCTCCCGGCCCTGCCCGTTCTTGTCTTTACTGACTGCACACAGGGAGAATTCCATGCACACCACCCGGCGTGACGTACTCGCAGGCACGGCCTCTCTGGCGGCCTTCGTGCTGACGGCAAACCTCGCGGCTGCGTCCACGCTGAACGCTGCG
>DAIQNP010000090.1:0-9053 GCA_036788335.1 Erythrobacter sp. | reverse complement strand
GGCAGTCCGGGGGAAGGGCGCGTATCGGCGCGGCCACACTGACGCTCGCGGTCGCCGTCGCGGCAGCGGTTGGCGGGAGCGGTCTGGCGGGGCTGGCGCTGGCGCAGCAGGCACCCGAATCGATCCTGCCGCCGGGCTTTGACGATCCCACCCCTCCGCCGCAACCTGCCCCGACGCCGACCACGCAGCCGGGGCAATCGACCGCGCGCCCGCAGCCCGGCACCGTGCCAAGCGTGCCCGGCAGCCCGGCGCCGCCGTCCGACCCCGGTGTGCCCGCCGACATTCCGCCGCTGCCGTCGATTTCGCGCGACGAATTGGGCCGCCTGCCGAGCCTTGAAGAATTGGAGCGACTCTCCACCGACGAGCTTGACCAGCTGCTCGGTCTCAAGCCCAAGTTCGACATTCCACCGGGCGCAGAGCGCGGGCTGACCCGGATCGGGTTGCTGGCGCTCGATGAAGGCGGATTGGCGCCGCGTGCGCTCGCCAATCAGCCCGCCGCGCTGGTGCGGGCAGCGCTGACCGGCACACGCGGGCCTTTGGTGTCGCGCTGGGGGCATATTCTGCTGCGCCGCGCGCTTGCCTCCCGGATGGCCCCGCCCTCGGGCATGGACCCGGTCGAGTTTGCGGCCCTGCGCGTGCGTCTGCTCAACCGGATCGGCGAATATCATGTCGCCCGCGCGCTGGTGCAGGATGTCGACAGCCGCAACTGGTCGCCCGCGCTGACCGAAGAAGCGCTGACCGCCTACCTTGGTGCAGGAGACCTGACCGGTGCGTGCCCGGCGGTGCGCCAGCAAGGCTCGGCGCGCGAGGATGGCGAATGGCAGCTGTTTCAGGCGATCTGCAACGCCTATGCCGGGGAAAGCGCGCTCGCCGCCTCGCAGCTTGACCGTGCGTTGTTCCGGGGGGTTGCGCCGCGCATCGACGTGCTGCTGGCGCGCCGCTTTGCCGGGGCGGCAGGGCGCGGGCAGCGCGCGGTTCAGATCGAATGGCAGGCCGTCGAGGAACTCAACCCGTGGCGCTTCGGACTGGCTCATGCGCTGGGCGAGCCGGTGCCCGAAGACCTGCTCGAGGCAGCGCTAACGGCGCAGGGCGGGGCCTATTATGCCCGGTCGGGCGCACTGCTGCCGATGCTGCCGGCGAGCGCGCGCGCGCCCTATGCCGCGCGCGCGGCGAGCGAGGGGATCCTGTCGGCTCAGGCGCTGGTGGACCTCTACAGTCAGGTTTACGGCGAAAGCGCTGCCGCCGACAATATTGCCGAGCGCGCCGCCACTTTGCGCGAAGCCTATGTCGCGAACGCCTCGGCAGCGCGCGTCGCGGCGATGCGACGGTTGTGGGAAGCGGGCGCGGCACAGGGCCAGCGCGAGGCCTATGCCGCCCGCATCCTCACCGCCTATGCTGCTGCGCGCATCCCGGCGGACGCGGCCGGGGCCGAAGCGGCCGGCGACCTGATCGCCGCCATGCTGACAGCCGGGCTCGACCGCGATGCGGCGGCGTGGCGCGATGTGGTTGAAGAAGCCAGCCTTGGCTGGGCGCTGATTGCATTGACTGCGCCGGGTGGCGGCAACGCCCGGCAAGGTGCGGTCAGCAGCTTCATCGGCGATGACGACAGTGCCGGTTCGCGCCGCTCGGCCTTTCTGGTCGCGGGCCTCGCCGGGATCGGGCGGTTAAGCGCAGGCGATGCCGGATCGCTGGCCGGTCAGATCGGGATCGATCTCGATCGCCAGACCCGCTGGACCCGCGCCATCAGCGCTGCCGCCGAGGTTCGCAACCCGGCGCTGGTCGCCTTGCTCGCCGGGCTGGGAATGCAGGGGTCGAGCTGGGAGCAGATGACCCCGCTTCATCTGTTCCACATTACCTCGGCGCTCCGGCAGGTGGGGCTCGAGGCCGAAGCCCGGATGATCGCCGCCGAAGCGGTGGCGCGGGCCTGAGGGCCGCAGGCGTGTCTGACGCGACGCAAGCCTTCCTCGCAATGCTGGCTGCCGAACGCGGGGCGGCGGCCAATACGCTCGCAGCCTATGCCCGCGACCTTGCTGGCGCGGAGGAGGCAATCGGCGACCTTGCCGCCGCGCCGCGCGTCGATGTCGCCAAGCTGGCGGGGGAGTGGGCCGCGCTCGCCCCGGCCAGCGTCGCGCGCAAGGCATCGGCGCTCAGGCAGTTCTTCGGCTTTGCGCTGGACGAGGGCTGGCGCAGCGACGACCCATCAGGAGCGCTGCCGGCTCCGCGCATACGCCGTCCGCTGCCCAAATTGCTGAGCCATGACCACATCGCGGCGCTCTTCGCCCGCGCCGAGGACGAAGCAGCAGGTGATGATCCCAAGGCTGTGCGGCAGCTTGCGCTGATCGAGCTGCTTTATGGTTCGGGCCTGCGCGCGACTGAACTGGTCGCGCTGCCGTTGGTTGCGGTGCCGCGCGATGCACCGTTCCTGACGATCACCGGGAAGGGCGGGGCGACCCGGCTGGTGCCGGTCGGCGCACGGGCGCTCGATGCGCTGGCACGCTGGATCATGCTTCGCCCGTCCGAACCGGCATCGCGGTACCTGTTTCCTTCGCGCAGGAGCACACACCTTTCGCGGGTGCGCCTGTTTCAGTTGATCAAGGCGCTGGCTGCGCGCGCCGGGCTCGATCCTTCCGCGATCAGCCCGCACGTGCTGCGCCACGCCTTTGCCACGCACCTGCTCGAAGGCGGCGCGGACCTGCGGGTGCTCCAGACCCTGCTCGGCCATGCCGACATCGCCACCACGCAGATTTATACTCATGTCGATGCCGCCCGATTGGTTGCGCTGGTCAATTCGTGCCACCCGCTTGCCACACAGCGCGCATCCGACTAGCGCCCCGTCATGATTTCCTACCTCGATTTCGAAAAGCCGGTCGCCGCCCTCGAAGAACGCATCGGGCAGCTGCGCGGCGTGAACGCGCTGCATGACGTCGATGTCGCGGGCGAGATTGCCCGGCTCGAAGCCAAGAGCACCGAACTGCTTGCCAGTACCTATGCCTCGCTTACCCCGTGGCAGAAGACGCAGGTCGCCCGCCATCCGCAACGTCCGCATTTCCGCGACTATGTGGCCCATGCCTTCGAGGAATTCGTGCCGCTGGGCGGGGACAGGCTGTTCGGCGACGATCAGGCGATCATGGGCGGTTTTGCCCGGATTGCCGGACGCCGGGTGATGCTGATCGGGCACGAAAAGGGCAACGACACCCAGAGCCGCATCCGCCACAATTTCGGGATGGGCAAGCCCGAGGGTTACCGCAAGGTGATCCGGTTGATGGAACTGGCTGGGCGTTTCGGCCTGCCGGTGGTGACGCTGGTGGACACCTCGGGCGCGTTTCCGGGGATCGAGGCGGAGGAACGCGGCCAGGCCGAAGCCATCGCCCGTTCGACCGAGGCCTGTCTTGCGCTGCCCGTACCGATGGTCGCGGTTATCGTGGGTGAGGGCGGATCGGGCGGCGCGGTGGCGCTCGCCAGCGCCGAGCGGGTGCTGATGATGGAGCACGCAGTCTATTCGGTGATCTCGCCCGAAGGCTGCGCTTCGATCCTTTGGCGCACCTCGGAAAAGGCGCCCGAGGCCGCGCAGGCGATGAAGGTTACCGCGCAGCATCTCAAGCGGGCCGGGGTAATCGACCGGATCATCAAGGAGCCGGTCGGCGGCGCGCATCGCGATCCGCAGGCGACCGCTCGCCTGCTGGGCGAGGCGATTGTCGAGGAGCTTGACGGCTTGTCCGGCAAGAGCCCCGCTGCCCTGATCGCGGCGCGCGAACAGCGTTTCCTCACGCTTGGCGGCTGACCCGCACCGTGGGTGCGGCACAGCGCCGGGGCGGACTATGCGCCGCGGAACTTTGCCGATAGGCTGCTGCCGGATAACAACCTTGAGAGGCAGCGCTATGGCACGTAACACTTACAGGATTCTTGCGCTCAGCGCGGCGCCCTTCGTGCTCGCCAGCTGTATGGCGGGAGGGCCGATTCCGTCCGCGTCGACTCCGATCACGCAGACCGAGGCGCAGCAGGGGGCGGAGTACCATCCGCAACTGCTCGCCGAATTCGGCGGCGCGATGAGCGGCCCGCAGGCGGCCTATGTCGAACAGGTCGGCAAGAACATCGCGGTGCACTCTGGCCTCGGCAATGCGCGCGAGAGCTTCACTGTCAGCCTGCTGAATTCACCCGTCCACAATGCCTTTGCGGTGCCGGGCGGCTACATTTACACCACTCGCCAACTGGTCACGCTGATGAACAACGAGGCGGAACTGGCAGGCGTGCTCGGCCACGAGGTCGGCCATGTCGCTGCGCGGCACAGCCAGCGGCGGCAGCAGAACGCGCAGCGCAACTCGATCCTCGGCGTGCTGGGCGCGATTGGTTCTTCGATCCTGCTGGGCGATTCCAGTCTCGGCAGCACGCTGTCGCGCGGGTTCTTGCAGGGCTCGCAGCTTTTGACCCTGAGCTTTTCGCGCCAGCAGGAGTTGGAAGCGGACGACCTCGGCATTCAGTATCTGAATCGTGCCGGCTATGATCCACGCGCGATGGGAACGGTGCTCGCCAGCCTGGCCGCGCAGAATGCGCTGGATGCACGGGTTCAGGGACGCAATGCGGGTGTGCCCGAATGGGCCTCGACCCACCCCGATCCGGCCAGCCGGGTGCAGGGCGCGCTGGCCAAGGCGCAAGGCGCTGCCGGCGGGATCACCAACCGCGATACCTTCCTGACCCGGATCGACGGAATGCTGTATGGCGACGATCCGGCGCAGGGTCTGATCGAAGGCAGCACCTTCATTCACCCCGAACTGCGCCTGGCGTTTACTGCACCGCAGGGCTTCTACATGGTCAACGGAACCCGCGCGGTCAGCATCAACGGTCAGGGCGGTCAGGCACAGATGACGCTGGCGACCTATAACGGCAATCTGGAAACCTATGTGCGCCAGCAATTTACCGCGCTCGGCGGTCAGAACAGCACGCTCGCGCCGCAGGAATTGCAGCGGACCACAGTAAATGGTCTGCCTGCGGTTTACGGCACGGCGCGGGTCAATAACGGGCAGAGCCAGGTCGATGTGGTGATCTTTGCGTATGAGTTCGCACGCGACCGCGCCTATCATTTCGCTGCGATCACCCCGGCAGGCCGTGCGGGCACATTTAATGCGATGTTCCAGTCGATGCGGCGGATCACGCAGGCCGAGGCGACCAGTGTGGTGCCCAAGCAGGTGCAGGTCGCCACCGTCCAGCGCGGCGACACCGTTGCCAGTCTCGCCCGGCGCATGGCCTATACCGAAGCACAGGTGGAGCGGTTCAGGGTGCTCAACGCGCTCGGTTCGGGCGATCAGCTGACGGTCGGGCAGAAGGTCAAGCTGGTGGTGCGGTCGCGGTGAGGCGCTGGTTGCGACGACGGCCCTCGTGACGGCGCGAATGCCGCACAAAAAGAAAGGCGGCGGGGATTGCTCCCCGCCGCCTCTTTTTTGGCAAGTGCCGTGACTTACGCGCCGTTGACGGCAGCGCGGTTGTCGAGGCGGCCGCCCACGTCGGTGAAGGTGTTCGACAGGCTGTTGCCCAGCGCACCCATGGCGGTGATGGCGGCGACCGCGATCAGAGCAGCGATCAGGCCGTATTCGATGGCGGTGGCGCCCTGCTCGTCACGGAGCAGCTTGTTGATGAACTTCATGTTGAGTCTCCTGGTTTAAGTCTTCGGTAACCGTGTCCGTCCGTCTCGCTTGGACTGACAATTTGAGGGATTAGGGTGAAGCTCTTGAGAAATTCCTAATAGGTAGAAATTCTTTCGCGCTAGTTTCCCATCACCCCCGTTGCTTTGACACTTACGTCTTCCCACATGCTGATGATGTCTCCGGCAACGCCTTGCAGCGCCCCTATCATGCCGATGACAATCAGGCTGACGATCAGGCCATACTCGACAGCAGTCGCGCCATCCGTGTCATTTCCCAGTCGCTGGAAGAACGTGGTCAATTTCATGGCGGCACCTGTTTGTCTGTCCTGACTTTCTGAAAATCGGCTTTTCGCGTTAAGAAAAGGTTGATGTGGATGCCGATTCTGGCAAAAAATCCGACATGAAAGATGAATGGCTTTTGGTAGTGGCTGGCGCCTTGTCACGCGGTGACGGGCGCTGGTTGATGCATCGCCGGCCTGCTGGAAAGCATCACGCGGGCCTATGGGAATTTCCCGGGGGTAAGGTTGAACTCTCTGAATTTCCCGTGAAAGCTTTGCTTCGAGAGCTGCGCGAGGAAATCGGCATCGAGGCAGACGAGGCCGCTTGCAGGCCTGCCGGTTTCGCCGAAACCGGGCATTCGGACAGCGAGCGCGGCATTGTCATCCTGCTTTACAGCTTGGACCGTTGGCGCGGCGAACCGCAAGCGCTGGAGGGCGGGCGCATCGGCTGGTTCACCCCCGACGAAGTGCGCGCGCTGTCCAAGCCGCCGTTGGACGAGGTGCTGGCGGAAACGCTGCTGGGAACAGGTTAAGCTGTCCGGACAAAGCGCGGATGTCCTTGCAAACAGGTGTTGCATTGCTGCCGCCACCCCCTTATGTGGCCCCCCTCAGCGCGCACCCGTAGCTCAGCTGGATAGAGCACCAGACTACGAATCTGGGGGCCGGAGGTTCGAATCCTTCCGGGTGCACCAACACCGCCCGCTTCTCGAAAGAGGGGCGGGCGGTGTTGGTTCCGGGCCGGTTTCTTCAATCGCCGACGCTGTCTTCCAGCGCATGCATGTCCTCGTCCGACAGGCCGAAATGGTGTCCGGCCTCGTGAATCACGACATGGCGCACCAATTCGAAGAAGCTGACCCCGGTGCTGTCCATTTCGTCCAGCAGCGGCTGGCGGAACAGGCTGATGACGGGAGGCATCCGTTCGAAATCCCATTGCGACTGATCGGGCAGGGCCACGCCTTCGTAAAGGCCCGACAATTCCCACGCGTCGTCCATGCCAACGGCAGCGAGCTGTTCGTCGGTGGCGAATTCCTCGATCTTCAGCACGACATCCTGCAACTGTTCGCGAAACGCCGGTGGCAGGCGCGCGAGGACGGCGCGGGCTTCCTGCTCGAACTGGGTGGCGGTTGGATGGCGCGGCAAGCGGAAACTCCTCGTTTTTACGGCAGGCTTGAATACGGCTGGGGGTGAACTGCGTAATTTCTTTCCTACATTAAGAATATGGGCGCCCGCTCGCCCGGCGCAATCGTGGTTCCGCGTCGGAACGTCGCACGCGCTGGGCGGTTGAAGCGCTTTGGGATCGAAAAGGTGAGGGGACGCCCGTGCAGGGACAGCCCGAAGGCGAAGAAAGACCACAAGCAATGAATTACATGAACGCGCACGACCACGACGAGTTCGATCCCGAAAATCCGCTCGGCAAGCCCGAGGTGCCCGAACACGTGCAAGCGGCGATCCGTACGCTGATCGAATATGCGGGCGATGATCCGACGCGCGAAGGCTTGCGCGACACGCCCAAGCGGGTAGGCCGCGCCTGGCTCGAATATTGCGAAGGTTACCGAGAAGACCCGGCGATCCACCTGTCGCGGGTATTCGAGGAAGTGGGCGGCTACGACGAGATCGTGCTGCTGCGCGACATCCCCTTTCAGTCGCATTGCGAACACCACATGGCGCCGATCATCGGCAAGGCGGCAATCGCCTACCTGCCGAACAAGCGGGTGGTGGGCATCTCCAAGCTCGCCCGCGTCCTGCACGGCTTTGCCCGCCGCTTGCAGATCCAGGAACGGCTGACCGCTGAAGTCGCGAAATGTATCTGGGATCACCTCGAACCACACGGCGTCGCGGTGGTGATCGAGGCGCAGCATGGTTGCATGACCGGGCGCGGGGTCAAGACCCACGGGGTCGAGATGGTGACCAGCCGGATTCTGGGCTGTTTTCTCGAAGACCACCGCAGTCGCAAGGAAGTCATGAGCCTGATGGGCTACTGACCGGGGGTGACCGGCGCGAGATGGCGGGACAGTTGCGCAAGCAGCGCTGCCATCGCCGCACTGTCGTCCGAGTTTCGCAAGGCATCGAGCGCGGGCGCAGCGGCGACGGCGTAATGGTAGACATTGCCGTCGCTGCCAGCCAGCCGGCCGCCGAGCCCTTTGACGAAGTCCTGCGACTCGTGGTTTTCGCTCAGCAGGTAGGCTTCCAGCCGCTCGACTCCGCGCGCCAGACAGTTGACCAGCAACGCCGCAGTCAGCAGGCGCGCCAGACCAAGCCCCTGCCACGCATCGACCACCGCGACGGAAAATTCCATCGCCGACTTATCCGGTTCCTCAGTCGCTACTGCATGGACCGCGCCGATTGCAGGGGCACCTGATACCGCGCTTGCGATCGCGCCCCAGGCAATATGGGAAATCCCGTCAACGTCCAGCAGGCTGTCGATCACCGAATCCGGCTGTTCCTCGGCCCCCGAGAAAAACCGCAGATAGCGTGAGCGCGGGGACATGCGGGCAATCCCGTCGCGCATTCGCGCCCCGTCGCCCGCGCGGATGGTGCGCAGGCACACCGGCTCGCCGGTCGCAAGCGTGAGGTGGACGATCTCGTCCCTGATGTCCGCTGGCTTGGCTGCTTCGATCACACGGCCCCCCATTGCATGAGACCGAGGCAGAGTAACCGACCCTGACCAGCGCGTCACTGTTTCGATCCATCCGATGTGCACTTGGCCGCGCACCCGGCTCGTACTATCTTCATGGAGTCCACCGGTCGGCACAGGCCGGGGCGAAGCAGGAGAAAAAGACAATGAAAAAGATCGCCTTTGCCGGGCTGGTGCTCGGTATCAGTCTTGCCGCACCCGCTGCGGCGCTGGAGCATGAAGTGGTTATCGATCACCCCGTGGGCACGATTGCGGCCGATTACGAAGGCGCCGTGCGGGTCGATACGAGGCAGGTCGGAACAGTTGCTGCCGCCGGTCGGCAGAGCACGCTGCGCTGCCGATGGACCGCCTCGCTTACCGTGGAACGCAACGCCAAGCTGGGCGAGGTGCTGAATTCGCGCCGCTCGATGACGCGCGACGATGTCGCCAGCGGATCGAAGCCGGGCTGGTGCAGTACGCACGACAAATCGATCGATCGGCTGGTCGAGGGCCAGCGCGATAC
>DAIQNP010000089.1:2743-9133 GCA_036788335.1 Erythrobacter sp. | reverse complement strand
GCTGGCAGGCTTGGGACCGACCCAGATGAGGCCTGCGTCGGTCACGGCCTGCGCAAAGTCGGCGTTCTCGCTCAGAAATCCGTAGCCCGGATGGATCGCATCTGCCCCGGTCGCCTGCGCCGCCGCGATGATCTTCGCGCCGACCAGATAGGATTCAGCCGCAGGCGAGGGGCCGATATGCACCGCCTCGTCGGCTTGGCGCACATGCAGCGCCTTGGCATCGGCATCGGAATAGACCGCCACGGTGGTAACGCCCATCGCGCGGGCGGTGCGGATGATGCGGCAGGCAATCTCGCCGCGATTGGCGATCAGGAGTTTGGTGATCATGGGTCATTGGTTAGCCCCGGCCTCGGCAGGTGTCGAGACCGCGCAAGGGGTTCGCACGGAGACCGCGGAGGAAAGGAGGCCGCAGAGCAGGTCACGCAGCTGCGCTGCGGGTTTTGACCTCCGCGCCTCCCTTTCCCCGCAGTCTCTGCGTGAACCAAAGAAAAGGAGCGGGCGCCCGGATCAAGTCCGGGGCGCGCCAGAAGACAAAGAAGCGGGCCGGTAATCCGCGATGCCCCAGTCGATCCCGCCTTCCGGCACCTTCTCGCGGTTGATGACCGCCGACAGGAACGCGCGCACGCCGTACAGCGCCTTTTCGCCGCGCGGCACATAGGTGCGGCTGGCCCACGCCTCCGGCCCGCGGCTGCGAACCTTGCTCCCGATTGCGCCGTAGATGCGCGCCGCCGACAGCACTGCCCAGCGGCTGCGGAAGGGGAGCTTGGCCGCGCCCACCCGCGCTGCTGCCTCGTGCTTTTCCACCAGCGCCACCAGCCTTGCGGCCATCGCGGCGAGTTCCTTGCGGTGGTGGGGTTTGGTGTGCTGGCCGGGCTCGATATCCTGTTCGACCAGCCACATGATCGGAAGGTAACACCGCCCCGCCGCATCATCCTCGACGATGTCGCGGGCGATGTTCGACAGCTGGAAGGCAAGGCCGAGATCATTGGCGCGGTCGAGCGTTTCCTGATCCTGCGGGTCCACGCCCATCACCACCGCCATCATCACGCCGACCGCGCCTGCCACGTGGTAGCAATAGCGCAGCATGTCGGCCTCGGTCCGCGGGCGCCAGTCTTCGGCGTCGAGCTGGAAGCCGGCGATCACGTCCTCGGCCATTTGCTGGGTGAGGCCGACTTCGGCGGCGACCACGCCCAGCGCATCGAAAGCGGGGTCGCCGGTCGGCTGGCCTGCGAAAGCCAGCGCGGTCAGGCGGCGGATCAGCGCGAGGCGGTCGGCCAGATCGGTCTGGTCGCCCAGTTCCCCGCCCATGTCCTGATTGTCGGCAATGTCGTCCGCCCGGCGGCACCAGGCATAGAGCAGCCATGCGCGTTCCCGCGTCTGCTTGTCGAACAGCCGCGCGGCGGCGGAGAAGCTTTGCGATCCGCGCTTGATCGACAGCCGTGCGTGTTCGACCAGCGCGGCGCGGGTGGCGGGGTCGACCGGCATGATGCGCGCCTAAAGCTCCTCGGCCTTCATGCGGAAGATCGGGGTGTGGGGCTGGTAGGCGGCCATCTTGGCGAGCAGCTCGGCAATGGTATCGGCCGCGATCAGGATGTTCTGGTGCGCGGGCCGGACGAAGCCGACCGCCGCCATCTTGGCATTGAAGGCGAGCAGGTCGTCATAGAACCCGAAGGCGTTGAGCACCCCGACCGGATCGGAGTGATAGCCCAGCTGCGACCAGCTCATCGCTTCCCACAATTCGTCCATCGTGCCGACCCCGCCGGGCAGGGTCACGAAGCCATCGGAGAGGTCGGTGAATTTCTGCTTGCGCTCGTGCATCCCGGAGACGGTGATGAGTTCATCGCAGTCATGGTTGGCGACTTCGGCGCGCACCAGGCTTTCAGGGATGATGCCGATCACCTCGCCGCCCGCATCCTTGGCACCTCTGGCGACCGCGCCCATCAGGCCCAGCCTGCCGCCGCCATAGACCACACCGATGCTGCGCTCGGCCAGATCCGCACCGACGTCATAGGCAAGCTGGATATAGCGCGGGTCTTCGGGCGAGGCCGAACCGCAATAGACGGCGAGACGTTTCATCCGGCGGCTTTAGCACCGGTGCAGGCATGGGCAATCACCGCCATGTCACCCATCGACAGCGGCGTATCATGGAAATCCAGCGTCAGCGCAGTGATCGGCGCGCGGGTCTGGTTGCCGAACTGGGATTTGAAGAACCACGCGTCCTTGATGCCGATCTGCTGGCGTTCGCAATCGACCGCCATCACCGAATCGAGCGTCATGCCGTCATTTTCGGTCAGGTCCATCCGCACCAGCACCAGTTGCAGGCTGCGCCCGTCCAGTGTCGCGGCGTCGCGCCAGGCCCGGTCGATCCAGCCTTCGCCGTCATCGTCGATCGCGATGTCGGCCCAGTCATGCTGGTGGCCATCCTCGGCCAGCGGCGAGGGGCCGAACGCCATCGCCGCTCCGGCCAGCGCAGCCAGCGCGGACATCACGCAGGCACCTTGACGGCCAGATCCTCCAGCATCAGCCCGGCGGTCGCCTTGGCGCTGCCGACCACGCCGGGAATGCCAGCACCGGGGTGTGTGCCTGCGCCGACCAGGTAGTAATTGTCGATCACATCATCGCGGTTATGGCCGCGCAGATAGGCGCTCTGCCACAGCACGGGCTCGAGGCTGAAGGCGCTGCCCATGTGGGCGTTGAGGTCCTGCTTGAAATCCTTGGGCGCGTAGCTGAACTTGGTGACGATCCGGTCGTGGATGTCGGGGATCAACCGGCGGCCGAGTTCATCGAGGATCATTTTCTCCAGCTTCGGCCCGACATCGTCCCAGTCGACCGGCATCTTGCCCATGTGGCTGACCGGTACCAGCGCATAGAAGGTGCTCTTGCCCGCGGGCGCCATGCTCGGATCGGTCACGGTCGGGTGGTGGAGGTAGATCGCGAAATCTTCGGGCACCACACCGTTCTTGTAGATGTCGTCAAGCAGCCCCTTGTAGCGCTTGGCGAACAGGATCATGTGGTGCGGAATGCCGGGCCAGGTGCCCTCCAGCCCGAAATGCACCACGAACAGCGACGGCGAAAAGCTCTTGCGGTTGAGGCTCTTGGCCACCTTCTTGCCGCGCTCGCTGCCCGACAGCAGGTCCTTGTAGGAATGCATGATGTCGGCGTTGCTCGCCACCGCATCGAAGCGCTGGCGGAAGCCGCTTTTCGTCTCGACCTCGGTCGCCTTCGTGCCGAGGGTATGCACCTGCACCACCGGATCGCCGACCCGCATCGTGCCGCCCAGCCGCTCGAAATGGCGCACCATGCCTGCGATCAGCCGGTTGGTGCCGCCGCGCGCCCACCACACGCCGCCGTCTTTCTCCAGCTTGTGGATCAGCGCATAGATCGACGAGGTGTTCATCGGATTGCCGCCCACCAGCAGCGAATGGAAGCTGAAGGCCTCGCGCAGCTTGGGGTGTTCGATATAGCTCGACACCATCGAATAGACGCTCCGCCACGCCTGTTCCTTGATCAGCGCGGGCGCGGCCTTCAACATCGATTTGAAATCGAGGAACGGCTTGGTGCCGAGCTTGAGGTAGCCTTCCTCATACACCCGCGCCGAATATTCCAGGAACCGGGCATAGCCTGCCACATCCGCCGGATTGAGCTTGGCGATCTCGGCGTTGAGCTGTTCCTCGTCGTTGGAATATTCGAAGTTGGTGCCGTCCGGCCAGTTGAGGCGGTAGAACGGCATGACCTTCATCAGCTCGACATCTTCGGCGATGTCGTGGCCGGTCAGCTCCCACAATTCCTTGAGGCAGGGCGGATCGGTGATCACGGTCGGCCCGCCGTCGAAGGTGAACCCGTCGCGCTCCCAGAAATAGGCGCGTCCGCCCGGCTTGTCGCGGCCCTCGATCAACGTGGTGGCGATCCCCGCCGATTGCAGCCGGACCGCCAGCGCCATGCCGCCGAAGCCTGCGCCGATCACGCAGGCGCTGCGCCCGGCGTAGCGTTCGGCCAAGGCGGGGTTCACGCCTTTCGCGCCGGTCGGAGTGCCAAGGTTCAGCTTCGCATCGGCGTTCATGCCGGGGTCTCCATTTTGAAAGGCTTGGTGTCCAAGGGTTTGGTGTCCAGTGGTTTGCCGGGGGAAAACAGCGCCCGGATCGCGCGCCCGATAGCTACGGGCGGCTTGCCCGTCAGGATGCGCAGCCGGTCGGGCCAGGTCGAGCGGCCGGCGTAGAAGCGTTCCACCAGCCGGCCCTGCAACGCGTAGAAATGTTCGAACACCACCACGCGCTTGTCCGGCTCGGCCGCTTCGAACAGCATCCGGCTGAGCAGGCGGTAATAGCCGGTGGCGCGCCAGTGACGCTTGGCCCGGCGCGTGCAGAATGCCGCCAGTTCCTCGCCCGTCAGCGCGGGACCGGTCGCGATCAGCCGCGCGATGGCGAGCGCATTGTCGACCGCAAAGGGCAGGGTGTAACTGGTCAGCGGATGCGAGAACCCGCCGCGCGCGCCCGCCACCGCGACACCGGGAATGGCGATCTCGGCCTGCGCGGCGGTGAAGTCCCCGCCGGTGATGACCGGCAGGATGCCCGCCTCGGAATCGACCACTTCGCCTTTCCACCCGTGGCGGTGCGCGTACTCGGCGACGCGGCCTTTCAGCACGTCTGCGTCCATCTTGGGCTGGTCGGCGTAATAGGTGTCCTCGACGAACACGTCCGTCGGCGACAGCGGCAGGACATAGACAAAGCGATAGGCCGCGCCGTTGCCGTGCGGGGCGATCTGATCGACGCTGGCATCCATGATCACCGGGCGGGTGAGACCGTGCGGTTCTTCGCAGCGAAACTGCTGGCCGAGAAACACCTGCCAGCCGCCCGCAAGGTGCGGCGAGGTGCGGAACGGGCGGCAGTCGATCACGCGCCGCGCCGCCAGCCGCGTGCCGTCGGCCAGCGTCACACCGCCCGCATCGAGCGCGGCCGCCTTGGTCTCCAGCAGCACCCGTTCGCCCGGCAGTTCGGCGACCAGCTTGGCGTGGAATTCGGCGCTGGCGAGCGAACGGTACGAGGTCGGCAGGGTGCGGCCATAGCCGGGGAAGGTAATGTCATAGCCTTCGTCCCAGCCATTCAGATTGAACCCGGCCATCAGCGCCTTGGCAGGCCCGCGCAGATCGGTTTCGAACCAGCTCCAGCGGTGATGGCCGCCAAGGCTGCGCCCGGATTCGATGACCGCAAACCGGCAATCGGGCGCATGGCGGTGCAGCGCCAATGCGATCAACCCGCCTGCCAGCCCGCCGCCGACGATGATCACGTCATGGGGCGCGGGATCATGGGTTGCGGCTCGGCCGCCGGGCTCGGATGCGGATTCGGTCATGCGCTCTCAGCCCTAGGCGAGGCAGCGCGGCGGAGCAATGTTGCGGATGCGAAAGCCGGTTGCCACGGTTGCCCTGTTGGCCATATCACCCCAGCAGGTGGGGCACGTCGCAGGCAATAAATAGCGCTGGAAAGGTCGATCATGTACCGCCAATTTCTGTTTTCCTCGTTCGTCGGGACATTCCTTGCTGCGAACGCCGCACTGCTGGTCGCAGTTCCCGCCCGTGCCGCCGAAAATGATGCGGCATCCGCGTCCGACACCAGCGAAACGCTGACCGAGGCCGCGATTCAAGCGGATGATGCGGAGGCTGCGCAGGCCACCGCGACCGTGACCCCTGCCAACCCTGGCGCAGCGCAGCCCCGGCCGGTGTTCGACGAAACCTGGGTGACGATCGGCCTCGGTGCGGGCCTCGTGCCGAGCTATGCCGGGTCGGACGATTATATCGCCTTCCCGCTGCCGTTGATCGTGGGCCGCGTGGGCGGGGTCGATGTCCGCCCCAATGGCCCCGGACTGACGCTCGATCTGTTCGCGCCTTCGCCCGCTCCCGGTCCGCGCACGACCCGCATCGCCTTCGGACCGGCATTCCGCATCCGCAACGACCGCAATGCCCGGATCGGCGACGAAGTGGTGGAGCGTGCGGGCACGCTGGACCTGGCGGTTGAAATCGGTCTCAATGCGGGTGTGGTCATCCCCGGCGTGTTCAACCGTTTCGACACGCTGACCCTTGGTGGGCAGGTGCGCCGCGACGTGGCAAGCGCGCATGGTGGCACTCTGATTGAACCGCAGATCGGCTACTCAACCCCGCTGGGACGCAGCTTGCTGGTGCAGCTGCAAGCCGGGCTCGAATTCGTCGATGATGATTTTGCCGATTACTATTTCAGTGTCTCGCCGGAACAGAGCGCTGCCAGCGGACTGCCGCAGTTCCGCGCCGAGGGCGGGCTTAACCGCGTGGGCAGCACCGCGATCGTCGCCTATGATCTCGACCGCAATGCGCTCAACGGCGGGTGGAGTGTGTATGGTGTCGGCGGCTATTCGCGGCTGGTC
>DAIQNP010000089.1:0-2733 GCA_036788335.1 Erythrobacter sp. | reverse complement strand
GACACGCCCTACACAGCGCAGCGCGGCAGCGCCGATCAGTTCATCACCGGGCTGGGGGTGGGCTACACCTTCTAGCCCCCCGGCTGGCGCCCTTCACTTCATTGCGGGTTCGGCCTCGGGAGCCTTCGCGCCGGTCGCTCCTTCGGCCAGCACCGGGCGCGGGGCGGGGCGTGTCGCGTCACGGTCGCCGGTCTTGAGGTAGGTGTCGAACCACCGCATCATCCGCAGGTTGTAGTCATAGCGCGATGCCGCGCGCTGGTTGCCGTGGCCTTCGCCCGGATAGAACACCAGCCGCACCGGCACCTCGGGCTTCCTCGTCTTGATGTTGCGGTACAGTTCCATGCTCTGGCTCGGGTGGACGCGCGGGTCGCTGTCGCCGTGCATGATCAGGATCGGGGTGTTCGCCTTGTCGACGTGGAAGATCGGGCTGCGTTCGAGCAGGTGGTCCCATTCCTCCCACGGCCACTTGCGTTCGTGGACAAGGTACATCTCGTTGGGGATGTCGGTGGTGCCGAACTTCGACAGGTTGTTCGAAATGCCGACGAACATCACGCTGGCGGCATATTCGGCCGAGTAATAGGTCGCGCCCCAGGCGCTGGCATAGCCGCCGTATGATCCGCCGGTGATGCCGGTGCGCGCGGCATCGGTGATCCCGTCCGCCACCAGCGCGCGCTTGGCATCGACGATGTCGTCGAATTCCTTGCCGCCGTAATCGCCCTGATGCTGCTTGGCGAAGGCGACGCCGTAGCCGGTCGAGCCGCGATAATTGGGCAGGAGCACGGCATAGCCCTGTCCGGCGGCGACCTGGCCGGGCTTGGAATAGGCGGTCTGCCAGCCGTTGCTGTCATGCGCTTCCGGCCCGCCGTGGACGTTCATGATCGTCGGCGCGCCGCCTTCGGGCGCTCCGCCCACAGGCTCGATCAGCACGCCTTCGACCCGCTGCCCGTCACGCGCGGTCCATGTGTAGGGGCGCTGGGCGCCGAAGGTGATCTCGGCCAGCCACGGGTTGTGCGTGGTCCAGCGCTCGAAGCTGCCGCCGTTCCACACGAACAGTTCATTGGGATGCTGCGGAGTGTTGGCCGAGACCGCAATCCGTTCGCCCTCGGCCTCGACCGCCGTCAGGATCAGCGCGCCCGGATCGATTTCCTCGGCCACGCTGCCATCGGCGTTGTAGATCCGCAGCCGCGATTGCACGCCGACATGGATCACCGCGGCTAGCCTGCCATCGGCCAGCCACTCGGCATCGACCGCCGCTTCGGCCGCATCGGCATTGAGCGCGCGGTAGCTGCCGGTCGCGGTATCGACCAGATGCAGCGTGGTCGGCGCGGGGTCATGCTGGTCGACCCCGGCGATCAGCGACAGCTGGCGGCCATCGGGCGAGATTTCGACATCGTCGATCTTGCCCGGCGTGGCGACCACCGCTGTCACCGTGTCGGTGGCAAGGTCGATCACATTGACGCGCTTGGCGGTATAGCTGTCGTCCACCAGCGGGGTCGGCGCGGTCTCGATGATTGCGGTCTGGCCGTCGCGGGCGAGCTTGAAGGCGCTGACATGGCCGGGCAGGGTGATCTCGCGCGGCGCCTCATCCACGCTCTCGCCCAGCCGTGCGGCGAAGAAGCGGGGCGAGGTGAATTCCTCCTCGTACACCCGCGCATCGAACCCGGCTTTCGCCTGCGTGTCGCGCTGTTCGTTCTTGGCCGCATCAGCCAGCAGGTAGATCATCGTCCCGTCCGGGCCGACCCGGTAGGCGCGCACGCCCGCGTCGTCGATCGCGGCGAGCTTCACATAGGTCCCGCCGTCGACCGGCACGCCCCACACTGCGCGCTTCTCCTCGCCCTTGGCCCACAGGAAGGTGACCATCCGGCCATCGGGGGTGAAGGCGATGCCGCCGGGGCTGATGTCGTCGGGCAGGAAGCTGCGCGCCGCATCCGGTCCGCCGGTGATCTTGAGCTGCTGCTGCGGGGTGCCGTCCTTCTCGCCCGTGGTCACGTCGGGCAGGCTGGCGGTGGTGAAGGCGATGCGGCTGCCATCGGGAGAGACCGCCATCGCGCCGAGGCTTTCGAGCCGCGCCACATCCTCGGGCGTCATCGGCCGCGCCTGGGCGGTGGCGGTGACGGAGACGGCGGCGAGCAGGGCGGCGGACAGCATCAGGCGGTTCATGGCGGGAACGGGTCCTTTCAGGCAAAGAGACAAGGGGGGTGCGCAGGCCTCTTTACCCACGGCGCGCCAAATCGCAAATCCGCGCAAGGCTTGTCAGGCGGCAGCGCGGGGCGCATCAGGCGAGCCGACCAGCCGACAGGGGAGCTTTTCATGACCACCGCCATCCGCACCATCGCCGCAGGAATCGGGGCGATAGCCGCCGCGCTTGCCGCGCCGCTCGCCGCCGAAACCGTCGCGATCCGCGCGGGCAGCGTGATCTCCGACGCCGCCAGCGAGCCGAGCGGCCCGGCGACGATCCTCGTCACCGATAGCCTGATCGTGTCGATCACCCCGGGTCATGGAGCCGTGACTGCCGACCGCGAGATCGATCTCGCCGCCAAGACCTTGCTGCCGGCCTGATCGATTTGCACACCCACCTGACCGGCGATCCCGGCGGCGATTTCTGGAAAGAAGCGACCGAGCCCGACGAATGGGGCGTGGTCGTGGGCGCGAAGAATGCGCTGGTCACGGTGCGCGCCGGCTTCACCACCGTGCGCGAAGCGGGCAGCGGCACCGAAACCGCCTTCGCCCTGC
>DAIQNP010000088.1:0-9226 GCA_036788335.1 Erythrobacter sp. | reverse complement strand
AGGATCTGCTTGTCGTCCGGCACCATCAGGCTGTCGTCGATCGCAACGCCGAGAATGCGGCCCTTGGCGCTGGCGCGGACCTTGACCAGCCCGCCGCCGGCGCTTCCCTCGACCTCGATCGAATCGAGCTTTACCTGCATCTCGTTCATCTGCTTCTGGATGGTCTCGGCTGCCTGCTGGGCTGCCGCCATCATTTCTTCCATCGATTTCATTCGGGGGTCTCCTCAGTTCCAGGGGGGTCGCGAACCGGCCGCGACGGTTTCGCCATGTTCGATCAGTTCGGCATCAGGGAATGCCTCGAACGCGGCCTTGACGAGCGGGTCGGCATGGATGCGCGCCGTGGCGGCGTTCGCCTCTCCCTCGGCGGCTTCGCGCAAGGACGGCTCGGTCGCGCCGGTGCCGCGTTCGACCAGCCAGCGCTTGCCAGTCACCTTGAACAGCGCCTCTCGGATATCGGGGGCGGGATCATCGGGGAAGGTGTCGGCCTGCTCGTAAACCAGCCGTTCGGGTGCAAGCTCGATCACCCGCACCCGGTCACGCATCATCTGGGCGACGCGCAATTGCCCGGCCGCATCGACCCGCTCGACCAGCGCGGCCCAGTCGGGCGCGGGCGTGTGCGTGTGCGCGGCAGGTGCTGGCGGCCGCGCCCCCTCCCCGCCCGGCGAAGAGGCCGGTGCGGCGGCAAACCCATTGCGCGCCAGTTCCTCGATCCGCTGCGCCAGCTTGCCGGGATCGGGCATCTGCCCAGCGTGCAGCACCCTGAGCAGCGCCATCTGCAAGGACACCAGCGGATCGGGCGCGCTTCGCACCTCGTCATGGCCCTTGAGCAGCAATTGCCACAGCCGGTGGAGTTCCCCCGCCCCCAGCCGCGCGCTGTAATCGGCGAGCGCCGCACGCTCCTCCTCACTCGGCACGTCAGGCGCGGAACCGGCGACCTGCGCCAGCGTGATGCGGTGGACCAGATCCATCAGCGTGCGCATCAGCGCCAGCGGCTCGACCCCCAGCGCATATTGATCGTCAATCGCGGCCAGCAGCGCTTTGGGAACGCCTTCGAGCAGGTGACCCAGCAGCCGCCGCTGCGCGCCCTTGTCGGCCAGGCCGAGCATTTCGCGCAGGCGGGTGGCGCTGACCCGGCCCTCGCCATCGAGATCGGCATGGGCAATCGCCTGATCGAGGATCGACAGGCCGTCGCGCACCGATCCTTCGGCCGCGCCCGCGATCAGCCGCAACGCCTCGTCCTCGGCCTCGACTCCTTCGAGGCCGCAGATCGTGGCGAAATGTTGTGCAAGCATGTCTGCGGGAATGCGCCGCAGGTCGAAGCGCTGGGTGCGGCTCAACACCGTGACCGGCAGCTTGTCGACCTCGGTCGTGGCGAACAGGAACTTCACATGCGGCGGCGGTTCTTCCAGCGTCTTGAGCAGCCCGTTGAAGGCCGCCTTGGACAGCATGTGAACTTCGTCGATGATGTAGATCTTGAAGCGCGCCGACACTGTGGCGTAGCGCACCGCTTCGATGATCTCGCGGATATCGTCGATGCCGGTGTTCGATGCCGCGTCCATCTCGATCACGTCGATATGGCGGCCTTCGGCGATCGCGGTGCAGGGTTCGCACACCCCGCAAGGCGCAATCGTCGGGCCGCCCTGCCCGTCCGGGCCGATGCAGTTCAGCGCCTTGGCGATCAGCCGCGCGGTCGAGGTCTTGCCCACCCCGCGCACCCCGGTCATCAGGAAGGCATGGGCCAGCCGGTCCCGCGCAATCGCATTGGCGAGCGTGCGCACCATCGCCTCCTGCCCGATCAGTTCGGAAAAGGTCTGCGGGCGGTACTTGCGCGCCAGCACGCGGTAGGGTTGGCTGTTGGCGACCGGCGCAGGAGCGGGCGCGGATTGCGCCGCGGGTTCGGGGGCAGTCACTCGCGGTGGCGGCGCAGGATCACCGAACAACGCGTTCTGACCTGCTGCCTCCAATTCGGTGGCGGTCGGGCCAGGATCGTCCTCGGGCAGTTCGGGATCGGAATCGCTCATGGCGCAAAGCTAGGCGCTCATGCCTCGTTTGTCATGCCTCGCTAGTTCAAGGCTGGCCGACTATCCTCGACAAATCCGACAGCCTCAATCTTCGGTTCGTTCAGGCAAATGAACTCCACGCAGTCCCATGCAGTAATGATACTGTACGTCGGTTGCTCACCGTTCAAAATGCTGGACAGGCACTGGTGCAGTGGAGTGCCGACCAATCGCATCGCGCATTTGCCAGCTTCATTCGACCACTCATCGACTTGCCACAGGTCGCGCTCGTCATGCACCTGAAGCGCATCCACGTCGGCCGCGATACGATAGACCGTTTTATCGTCTTCACTGAAGACGAGGATTACGCAATCGCCTTCATCCGTGAATTGCGTGAAATCATATTGCGGGCCGCGCGAGTAATGGACCCACGCACAAGATGGATATGTGACACGCAACAAATGGAGCTTGTCAGGGTCGACCATCTCAAAAGGCGTTGGCCAGCGGCTCGCCACGATGGGAACATTATCGCTCATTCTTGCGATCATAAGGAGCCGGGCGACCCGCCGCAATCCACCTGGGCTGCTTCCTTCCGGACCTGACCCGGTGAGCGGACGCAAACGTCCACCCGACTCCCGGAGCAGCCTATGGCGCGCAAAATTCTGGATTTCAACTCCAATCGACGAACGCAACCCCTGTACAGGGACGATAACCCCGCGCGCGGTGCGTGCGGCACTACTTGAAGTTGTCGGCGTAGGCCTGAAGCTTCAGCCTCTTGGGCGGGGTCGCGTGCACCCGCGCCGCGATGCCGTGCTTTTCGGCATAGGCCTTGGCCGCCTCCTTGCTCGGGAAGGTCAGCTTGACCTGCGACTGGGTGTCGCTGCTGCCGGTCCAGCCCATCAGCGGATCGGCAAAGCGCGCTTCGGACTGTTCGAATTCCAGCACCCACTCGTCGGTATGCGCCTTGCCCGATTGCATCGCGTGCTTGGTCTTCTGAAAAATGCGTGCGGACATATTTGTTTCGATCCTCGCTCTTGCGGCCTGAAGGCCACATCGCTGCGGGCGGGCAGTCGCCCTTGCGGGCCGCTATCGCATCCCGAATTGCGCTGACCCGATAGCTCAATCATTGGTCCGATTAAACGCATTTTTGGTCTTCATGCTCGGCTTTTCCAGCCACGGCTGATCGGGCCAGCGGTGCTTGGGATAGCGGCCCTTCATGTCTTTCACCACATCGCGCCAACTGCCACGCCAGAAACTGGGCAAGTCGCGGGTGGACTGGACCGGGCGCCCGCCGGGGCTGGTCAGCTTCAGCAGCAGCGGCGCGGTGCCGATCATCGGCTGCACGTCCAGCCCGAACACCCCCTGCACCCGCACTTCGACACTCGGGGCATCATCGCCGGCATAATCAATCGGGTGGCGTGTATCGGCAGGCGAAGTAAAATGGGTCGGCGCAGCGCGGTCGAGCACCTGCCTCTCATTCCAGTCGAGCAGGCCCAGCGCCGCTTCGGCAAAGCGCTGCTGCGGCAGATCGAGGTCGCGCCGCCCGATTAGCAGCGGGACGAGCCATTCGGCAGCCCGGTCGCGCAAGGTTTCGGGACTGAGCGCCGCCGCCCCGGCGAACCGCGCGCGGGCGAGGAAGCCATCGGGCAGGATTTCCCCCAATTGATCCACCGCTTTTTCCACAAGGATATCCAGAAGCAGGGCCGGATCGGGCGCGGGTTCGGGTACGCTTGCGAGCACGATCGCACCCAGTCGCCGTTCGCGCCGCGCCTCGACCCGGTCTTTCTCGTTGTTCCAGCCGGTTGTGATGCGCTCCTGCATCTGCTTGGCGAACAGGGCCGGTATTCGTTCGGCAGCCAGCGCCGCTCCCGCTGTGATCCGTGCGCCCTTCGCCTGCCCCTGCGCGTCGCCGATCACGATCCATTCCGCCCGCGCCATCGTCGAGGCCGGGTCGAGCACATAGCCGCGCCCGCCGGCACTGAGCCAATGCTCGCCGCCCGGATCCCGCCGCCGGGCGACAAAATCGGGTCGGGCCATCGCGAGGCATTCGGCAGCATCAGTGGCAGGACTTTCGCGGAGCACCTTGCCGAGCTCGGCCGCCTGCTTTGCCCAACCTTGCGCGATCCTTGCCGCCGCTACGCTGCGTGAGTTCCGATCCCCGCGCCAGCGCGCCAAGCGCTGCATCAGGTCCTCCCCGCGCCCGCCCAACCCGCGTTCCTGGAGCAGCATCACCAGCCGCGCCGTGTCCTCACCGCTACCCGTCCGAGCGCCATGAAGCACCGCCGCCGCCTGATCGGGCGCCATTGGCAAAGCCGCAATCGCCTCGCCCAGAGCTGTGATTCGTCCGCCCGCGTCGAGCGCGCCCAGCCCCTCCAGCGCCGCCCGCGCCGCCGCGACCGAGGCTTGCGGCGGCGGGTCAAGCCACGGCAGGCTATACGGGTCGGCCGCTCCCCACTTGGCGAGCCGCAGCAGCAGCGGGGCCAGATCGGCCGTCTCGATTTCGGGCGGAGTGAAAGCGGGGCGCCCGGCATGGCCCGCCTCCTCCCACAAGCGGTAGGCCACCCCCGGCCCCTGTCGCGCCGCCCGCCCCGCCCGCTGTGCGGCCGAGGCTTGTGATGCACGCCGGGTGACAAGGTGCGTCGTCCCTGCCGCACGGTCGAATGCGGCAAGGCGCGCAAGGCCGGAATCGACCACCACCCTCACCCCGTCCAGTGTCAGCGAGGTTTCGGCAATGGCTGTCGCCAGCACGATCCGTCGGCGGCCTTGCGGATCGCAGCGGATTGCGGCGCGCTGCGCAGCAGGTTCGATCTGGCCGTGGAGCGGATGGATCGGCACGTCGGGCAAGCGCGGCTCCAGCCGTTCGCGCACCCGTTCAATCTCGCGTACGCCGGGCAGAAAGGCGAGGATGTCGCCTTCTTCCGCCCGCCACGCGGTCAACACCGCGGCGGCCACCTGCTCCTCGATTGCCAGTGAAGTACTGCCGCCAAACCATTTGATTGCTAGAGGAAAACTCTTGCCCTCACTCTCCACCACCGGCGCGCCGTCACCCAGCAGCCGGGCGAACCGCGCCCCGTCGATGGTCGCCGACATCACCAGCACCCGCAGGTCCTCGCGCAGCACGGCGCGGGTTTCGAGCGCCAGCGCCAGCCCCAGATCGCTGTCGAGTGCGCGCTCATGCGCCTCATCGAACAGCAGCGCCGAGATGCCGGGCAGTTCGGGATCCTCAACCAGACGGTTCACCAGAATCGCCTCGGTCACCACCAGAATGCGGGTCTTTGCCGACACCTTGCTGTCGAGCCGGGTGATGTAACCGACCGTCTCGCCCGGTGCCTCGTCCAGCATCTCGGCCATGCGCTCAGCCGCTGCGCGGGCGGCGACCCGGCGCGGCGAGGTGAGGATGATCTGCCCGGTGCACCACGGCTCGCCAAGCAGATCGGGCGCGACCGCTGTGGTCTTGCCGGCGCCGGGTGGCGCGATCAGGACAGCGGTACCCGCCCCGGCCAGTGCGGCGCGGATGTCGGGCAGGACGGCATGGATCGGAAGGTCGCTCACTCTCCATCCCATCCGAACACATCTTCCAGCCCCGCGCCGAACAAGCGCGCAATCCGGAACGCCGTTTCGAGGCTGGGTGAGTAGCGCCCCTGTTCGATGGCAATGATCGTCTGCCGCGTCACGCCCACGGCATCCCCCAACGCCGCCTGGCTGATGCCGCCGTGCGCTTCGCGCAGCTCGCGTACGCGGTTGGTGATCGGCGGGCGCCTGGCCATGCTAGACGGTCCGGCGCAGCAGGAAAATCTGCGCGCCGTATTCTGCGACCTGGCTGAGGATCAGGCAGGTGAGAATGGTGTGAAACATCGTGCTTCCCTCCCCGCCAATCATGAATTGGCCCAGACCGACCACGACTCCGGTCGCCAGTACGAAGGACGAAAAACGCGCCGCCTTGTCGATGACGATCCGTTCGCGTTCATCCGCCGGACTGGCCGCCGCCTTGGGCGATGACAGCGCCAGCACGACCTGGCCGACAATCGACAGCACGATGGTTAGCAGCACGAAGGGGACGGCGGCCGCGCTCGGCGGCACTCCGTCGACGACCACCAGCCTCACGTAGAACGCCCCGACCCCGATCAGCAGCAGGGCCATGACCCAGGCCGACTTTTCCCGAAAAGACATCGCCGTCACCTCCATGTAAAAAATCTTTTACATGGAGGTGACAGGACCCGGAGGTGATGTCAAATATTTTTAACAGTCATGCACCGCTAATGCCCCCGCGCGACCGCAAATTGCGCCGCTTCGGCCATTGCGTTGCGTGCCTTGCCGTCGGGGAAGATCGAGATGGCGTCGATCGCCCGGTGCGCGAAGTGGCGTGCGCGTTCGCGGGTATCTTCCAGCGCATTGTGCCGACCAATCAGCGCAATGGCCTGCGCAAGATCCGCATCCGACGTGCGATGCCCGATGATCGCGTCCTTCCAGAACTTGCGCTCGTCCTCGTTGCCGCGGGCATAGGCGAGGATCACCGGCAGGGTCATCTTGCCCTCGCGGAAATCGTCGCCCTGCTCCTTGCCCATTTCGGCAGCGTCGGAATCATAGTCGATCGCGTCGTCGACCAACTGGAACGCAACGCCCAGGTTGCGGCCATAGGCTTCCAGTGCGCGCTCCTGTTCTTCGGAACATTCGGCCACCACCGCGCTGATCTGGCTGGCGGCGGCGAACAGCGCGGCGGTCTTGGCCCCGATGATGTGGAGATATTGCTCTTCGCTGGTGTTGATCTGACGCTGGGCGGACAACTGCGACACCTCGCCTTCCGCGATCACTGCGCTCGCCCGGCTGAGGATCGACAGGACGCGCAAGCTGCCGTCCTCGGTCATCAGTTCGAAGGCGCGGCTGAACAGGAAATCGCCCACGAGCACGGTCGCCGGATTGCCGAAGATAATGTTGGCCGCTGCCTTCCCGCGCCTGAGTTCGCTGCCATCGACCACGTCGTCATGCAGCAGCGTGGCGGTATGGATGAACTCGACCGCGGCGGCCAGCTTGTGGTGGCGCGTTCCCTTGTAACCCACCAGCTCAGCGCCTGCGAGCGTCAGCATCGGCCGCAGCCGCTTGCCCCCGCCAGAGATCAGGTGCCCGGCCAGCCGCGGAATCAGCGGAATTTCGCTTTGCATCCGTTCGAGAATGACCGAATTCACCGAATTCATGCCCGACGCCGTCAGGGACAGCATCGGATCGAGTGTCGGCGCCTTGCGCGGCAGGGGGACGATGTCGGCACTCATGCCCGTGCGGCATAAGGGCAGGCTCGCACGCTTGGCAAGCGCTGAATTGCTGCTAGTTTCGCAACAGCATGACGCAGCAAACGCAAATTCCCCCGCCCCTTGCCGTGGCTCCGGTCAGCGAGACCGATCCGGTGCTGGCAGGCTATCGCAGAAGCATCGACAATATCGATGCCGCGCTGATTCATATGCTGGCTGAACGTTTCCGGATCACGCAGGCGGTGGGAGAATACAAGGCGCAGGTGACGCTGCCCCCCGCCGATCCCGACCGCGAGGCGCGCCAGATCGCACGGCTGCGCAAGCTGTCCGAAGAAGCCGACCTCGATCCGGAATTTTCCGAGAAATTCCTGCGCTTCATCATCGAGGAGGTGATCCGGCACCACGAACGGGCGCAAGCAGGCTAATTCCGCTCGGCGATGCTTTCGGCAGTCGGCAAAACGGGCGCTGGTGACGGGGACGGCTGGTTGCGCCGGGCCTCGTTCAGTTCCGCCCGTTCGCGCAGGAGCCGGGCCTGTGTGCGGGTGAGCCGGACGGTCTTGCCATTCTCCAGCGTCGCCCGGCGCCCTCGCCACGAACGAAGCGCGGGCGAATCAAGACAGGTGGAATCGCGCCCGAACCGGACTTCGCATTGCGGGCCGATTCCCGTTCGGCCGATCACCGGCGCGGCATAAGGATTGCTGAATACCGTACGCTGCCCGTCATGCGGATCGCCAGTGGCGCAGCCGCCCAGCACAAAAGCGGCAAGGATCATGCTGGTACGTGGGGCACTCATCCGAGGCGCTCCTGCTGGCAGAAGCCTTTTCAATTGCTTGCCCGGGGTTAACTGTGGCTGAATTTCGCCCGTGGAATGCGGCGCAGAGCAATCGGGGCATCAACCGCGGGGACGGCGACTGCGGGTCACGCTGGTCGAGACGTCGCCGGGCGCACGGCTGGTGGTGCGGCTGCGCGAGCCGATGACGTTGCCCGCCGGGCCGGTTACGCTTTGGCTGGCAGAGGAATTGCCCTGCCCATCGCGGCTGCGCGTATCCGACAGGCCATAGGAGCGTCCGGCCCGCCCCGTGGCGGTGCCGCTGAAGGTCGATCCGCTGCCGGTGCGGACGCGTTCGCCGGTCAGGCTGCGCGAATTGCCGCGCGGGCCGGTCTGTACCACATCGACGGTCGCGCCGGTGTCGGTGCGCTGGCGCACCGCGCTGCTGGTGGCAGTGCTGCCGGTGTTGAGATTGGTCGCGCTGCGGTCGCGGGTGGCGGTCCCGGCCTCGCGGTCGATCGTAGTGGTGGTGCTGGCGCTGACATTGGGGCCGTCGAAGTTGCGGGTGCGGACCTTGTCCTGCGCGGCAGCAGGCATGGCGAGCGCCAGAGCGGCCAGCGCAGCGAGGATCGGGGAGCATTGGGTCATGGTGGTTTTCTCCTCATCATTACCGGCAGTTCGATGCACCGGTGACATGAGGGAAACGGAGCAATGCGGCGCACCCTTCGCGACAGGCACGAATTTCTTCGACTAAGGATCGGGCGCAGGGGGAACTGGCGTGACAGCCAGAGGCTCGGGATCGGCTGGCGGCGGCGCCAGCCCGCGTTCGCGCCATTCACGCAGACGAGCCCGGCGCTCCTCGGGCGGCAGGTCACGCAGGCGGTCGCGCGGTCGCGGAATGGCCGCGCCTTCGCCGACGCCGGAACCCGGAAGCAGGTCATCACGGGTGAGCGGCTGGCCGCTTTCCACCTGCTCGCGCAATTGCCTGCGCCGGGTCTCGGTCCGTTCGGCTGCCGCGCTCTCACGGCGGGAGCGGGTTTCCTCGAGCCGCGCGCGCAGGCGTGCTTCCTCCTCGGCGCCCGGCACAGGCAGGCCAGCGGCGCGGCGGCGCGCTAGCGCTTCGTCGATGCGCCGGTCAACCTGCTGCCGGCGTGTATCCTTGCGGACGGCGCGCGCTTCGTCGATCCGGCGGAAGGCCTCGTCCAGCTCGGCGGGCG
>DAIQNP010000087.1:0-9325 GCA_036788335.1 Erythrobacter sp. | reverse complement strand
TGCGCGTTGGTATTAGGGCGGTCCTCGCCCTGCACCAGTAATTGGGCTCTGGACCCGTCGCAGAGGGGTCTGAGCTTTCTGGCCCGCTGCGCTCGCCACCCGCTGTGGCGAGACCCGGACAGTGATGGTGTTGCAGCGTGCCTGGGTCTGAGCATCATTATGATCCGGTGCCCCGATGCCCGCGCCTGTCTTTGCGGATGCCGGGACACCGTTGCGCTGCCCTAACCACAATCAACCAACGCGGCACGCATCACCGACAAGGATGCGCCATGTGAGAGGCTACATATTGACCAACAAGGGCGAGCTATCAACAAGGGTCGGCGATCAATAAGGTGCCGCCAGCCTCTATTTGGGGGGGGCTGGCGGCCATCGCTGAACCGAACAATCGTTGATTCGATCAAGACGACAAATGAAGCCTAACTTTGTTCCGCAAGGTTGGGAAGCCGTTAAAGCAGAGGCTGTGCCGCACGCGCTCCGATGCCTGGATCTTGCCGGAAACCTGAGATCCCGGCGCTTGGTTGTGACAGGGCCAATATCTGTGAGTTAGTGGGCATGGTCCGCTCAGAAGGGCTCTTCGGACCCACCTATAAGCAGAGCGATCGCGTTGTGCCGGTCGCACCGGAGTGATCGCATGGATTTTGCTGCCAAGCAGCGGAAGGTGTGGGGCGAGGTTGTATGCCATGGTGACACGGAGAAATACGTAGCCTGCGAGCAATTCGTAGCACGCGATGATTGCAGGTCTTTCCTTTAGCGTTTCTGGACTAGCCTGACGGCTTTAGCGCATGGAAGCAAGGGCAGGACGGGTGATCAGGCGTATCGAACCAGGGCAGGTGCAGCTTGGGATGTATGTCCGCAGTATCGGCGGGCCATGGTTCCGCCATTCCTTCTGGCGCAAGCGCTTCCGCCTCGAAACTCAGGCCGATGTCGACCGGCTCCGCACAGCCGGGGTCCCCTACATCGAAATCGATGTCGCCCTCGGCCATGATCCAGGCGGCGCGGCAAGAACCGGCGCCAGCGCGGCTCCGGACAGATCCGACGGGGTCTGGTGCGGTCAGCGCCCATCGCTCATGTCGGCGCTTGCCGCCCTGCCGCCCGCTGTGGACACCACGGCACAGCGCGGACGGCAAATTGGCGCAGCGGTCAGGCATGGCAAGGCTGTGGTGCAAGCCCTGTTCGCCAGCGTGGAGCATGGCAGACCGCTGCCGCTTGCCGAGGCGATGCTGGTCGTTGATGAGCTTCGTGTGATCCTTTGCGTGGGTGCAAAGGCGCTGCTGGACACCCTGCGAGACAAGGAAGGGGATGACTATGCCCATCTCCACTCTGTCGCGGTTTGCGCATTGATGATGAACTTCGCGCGCCAGCTCGGGATGCCCGAGCCCACGGTCCGCGACTATGGTCTGGCGGGCCTGGTCCATGACGTCGGCAAGATCAGGGTACCGGAGGCGCTGCTGACGAAGCCGGGACGGTTGACACCTGAAGAGTATGAACTGGTCAAGACGCATGCCGAGGAGGGCTATACAGTTCTGGCTGCGGTCTCTGGCATCCCCCCGGCCGCCCTCGACGTTGCCCGCCATCATCACGAAAAGCTCGACGGCTCGGGCTATCCTGCCGGTCTGACAGGGGGCGAGATCTCGCTGGTCGCTCGCATGGGGGCAATTTGCGATATCTATGATGCCCTGACATCAAACCGGCCTTACAAGCGGGCGTGGCCTGTAGCGCAGGTACTGGCCGAGATGGGACAGTGGGAAGGACATCTGGACCGCGACTTGCTGCAATGCTTCAGCGCAAGCCTAGGTCTCGATTGCGACAGCCTGCCTGTCACCACGGCGGCGTAGCATCCGCACGGCCCCATCGGCGTCCCGTCAGGATGGCCCGGCCCACGGATTGATGACCAGCAGTCCGAAATCCTCGAAAATGCTGGTGTTGCGCGATGCTATCGTGAGGCCGTGCGCCGCCGCAATCGCGCCGATATAAGCATCGGGCATCGCATAGCTTCGGCCGCGCTTGCGGGCCTCGGCGCAAAGGTCGGCATAGGACCATGCTGCCATCGTATTGAAGGTCACGACCCGGTTGGCAAAAACCTGCAAGCTGTGGTCGAGCGCTTTGGCTACTCCGTCCTTGGCCTTGCCCTGCGGCAGGGCCGCAAGGCTCACCAGCAGTTCCGCGACCGACACGCTGGAGATGAATAGGGTTTCGGCCTTTTGCGCATCGAGCCAGAGGCGCACCGCCTGCTCGGGCTGCGGCTTCATGGCCTCCAATAGGACGCCGGTATCGAGCAGGATCATCCAAACCACATGGGCGCAGGCGGGCTCGTATCGCGGGCGTTTTCCAGCGCCTCAATATCGCTGTTGGAGAGGCCGCTTGCCTCACTCAGCCCCGACAGGGCTGACCCGATATGAAGCCGTCCTTTCGGGGCCAGCGCCGCTTCCAGGATTTCGCGCAGCTCGGCCTCGCAGCTCCGGTTGTTTTCAAGCGCGCGCAGTCTCAAAGTGCACAGCGCCCGAGCAGAAAGGTTATGGATCGTAACGGCCGTCATGGCACCCTTGCCTGCAGGAAACTCTCGTTTGCATCGCTAGCCCGGGTGTCGCCAGACCGCAAGCGACTTGGCGAGGGATACCGATGAGCCATGCGGCGACGGTCCCGGCTCTGCGGTGGCCCGGCGACGACCAGAACCGGCACAGGGACAACAAAAACGGGCTTGCGCTGGCCGGATAGAGCTCAGGGTTGACGGATTAACCTCAGACCGCCCTTTTTCCGACCTGCGGTGAAAGCGCACAGCCGCTTCCGCCGACCAGGCCGCCCCTGACCGGGCCGCGTAAACGGCTATTTGTCATGTTCGTGTTCTGCAAATTCCGGTGCAAGTGATAGGCTGGTCCGGCGACGCGCCATCAACGGGACCCCGCCATGCCATTCGATCTTGGATATCCGCCAAGCCAGTTCCGCTCACCGCGCCCGGGCTACAACGGGACCAGCTTACAGGATGTAGCCCGGCGATTTCCGACGGATGAGGCCTGCTTTGCGCATGTCATGGAGCAGCGGCTGGGCGCGGACCCAGCGTGCCCGCAGTGCGGCAAGCGGGGCAAGTGGTATAGGCGACGGGGCGCCCAATATGTCCAGCGCAGTTGTGGTGCCGTGGTCTCGCCGCTGGCCGGGACTGTCTTCAACGCAACCAAGCTGCCCTTGAGGCTGTGGTTTTATGCCATGTTACACTTTGCCAATTCAAGCGAAGGCGTGAACGCCGGCTTTCTCGCGCGGCAGCTCGGGATCACGTATCCGGCCGCTTTCCGCATGGCCCAGAAAATCCGGCATCACATGGCGATGCTCGAGCGGCAATCGGCACCCGTGAGCATGGGAGCGGTGGTTCATGCCCGGCTCGATATCCTCGACCGTGTCCGAACAGGACCCTATCGTCCTAACGCCGTCAATGTCCTGTTTGCAGCTGCTCCCGACCGGGTGGATTGCAACGTGATGACCAGAGCGGAGCGGCACACGGTTCGCGCCGCGCTGACCGATATGATGCCCGGGCACGGACCCTTGCTGACCACCTGCCAGCGGACCGCCAATGTCTTGGCAGCCTATGGCATGCGCCGGCCGCTGGCGACCCTAGTGCCCGATTTTTTCAAGGATCATCCTGCCGAACGCGATCTGATCACCGGGTTTCTGCGATACTTCATCTGGCCGTTCCGGAACCACTACAAGCAGGCGTCGCGCGAGCATGTCTGGCTCTATCTCAAGGAATTCCAGTTTCGCTACAATCGCAGGCACCGCGCGCAGGATACCTACTGGGACATGGTCAGCAGCTTTCCGCCGATCGGCGCCGGCCCGCAGCCATCGCCGGGTCCGGCAAGACTGGTTCAGGACGAGTGAGATGGGTAAAGGCCCTGGCATCATCGAGTTCTTCGCGCGTTTTCCCAACGAAGACGCGTGCCTCGATCAGGTTGTCGCGGTGAAATGGGGTTCAGCGTCCCCTTGCCCGGGCTGCGGCGAAGCCGGAACGTGGAAGAAGATTGCCGGAACCAAGAAATGGCGACACAGCTGTCACCGGCAGTTTTCCCCCTTGAAGGACACTGTTTTTTACCGCTCCAATTTGTCCTTGATGGCTTGGTTCTACGCCTTGTTTCTGTTCACCAATGCATCAACTGGTATGCGGATCAGCTTTATCCGCAAGCAGCTGGGTCTAGGGCACAATGGTTCGGTCACGGTCTGCCGCAGGATCCGCGTGCACATGGCAGCGATGGCCCGACCCGAGATGCTGGGCGGACCGGGCAAGACTGTTCACATTGATGAGGCGCTGCTGCGATTTATAACCAATCCGGACGGTCGAAAGCACGACACGGCGATCGTGCTCGGGATGGCATGCGAAGGCCAAGTCATTTGCGGGATCGTGCCCGATCGCAAGGCCACCACGGTGCGCCCGGCGATCCTCGCTCGGGTGCGGCCCGGCTCCAAGGTCGTGACCGACATGCATCTGGCCTATCGCGGGCTCGAGCGCCACGGCTATCACCATGTCCGCATCAACCATTCGGTCGCGTTCCACGATTTCAAGGGAAACAGCAGCAGCGCGATCGAAAGCTATTGGGCCAGCGTGAAGCGCGTCCTGCGGGCCTATCGCCAGGTCTCAAGGGAAAATTTGTGGACCTATCTGGCTGAAATCGAGTTTCAATATAACCGCCGCCACGCCCGGCACTTGGTGTTCGATGAGCTTGTTGCGCACTTCCCTCCGCACGATCCGGGGCAGGAAGCGGTCTGGCGGTCCCGGTTCGAATGGGCCCCCCTGCACCGGCCCGCAGCGTGCGATGCATAAAACGGCAGACCCGGCATTCGGTGTGGGGAACATGGCAAGGGCGCCCGTGTACTCCGTCCTGCGACCGGTCCGCAGCGCAGCAGCGCAGCCCCGATCGCTGCCCCAAGGCTGGCCATTGGCGGTCTGGTGGCCGATCTTGCCGCCGGCGTTTCGAGGCCTCTCAAACCCCTTGCGCGGCGGTGATGATCGCGGCGATGCGGTGGCTGGCCATGCCGTCGCCATAGGGGTTATGCGCTCGCGCCATTGCTTCGTAAATGGCCGGATCATCAAGCAGCCGCGCGGTCTGTCGCACGATCTCGCCCGTGTCGGCGCCTACCAGCCTGGCGGTTCCAGCAGCGACGCCTTCGGGTCGCTCCGTGGTGTCACGCATGACCAGCACCGGCTTGCCGAGGCTCGGGGCTTCTTCCTGGATGCCGCCCGAGTCCGTCAGCACGATATCGCAAGCTTCCATCATCGCGACGAAATCGAGATAGTCGAGCGGGTCGATCAGCGCGATATTGTCATGCCCCGCCAGTGCCGGACGCATCACGCCAGTGACGTTAGGGTTGGGGTGGAGCGGGTAGATGATGGCCACGTCCGCGCGCGCGGCGAGGGCTTGCAGGGCCGCTGCGATCGCGGCCATCCCGGCCCCGAAATTCTCCCGCCGGTGGGCGGTCACGGCGACGATCCGCCGACCGGCAAAGCGCGCCCTGAGCGGGGCCAGCACCGGGGCCAGCGTGGGGTCGGCTGCGAGTTTGGCGCGGGCGAACATCAGCGCATCGATCACCGTGTTGCCGGTGACGTGGATCGCGCTGTCAGGCACGTTCTCGGCACGGAGCGCTGCTGCGGCGGTCCCGGTAGGGGCGAAGTGAAGGTCGGCCACTGCGCCGGTCACCTTGCGGTTCACTTCCTCTGGCCAGGGGGAATAGATGTTGCCGCTGCGCAGGCCGGCCTCGACATGCCCGACCGGAATGCGGCGGAAATAGCACGCCAGCGTCGCCATCATCGTGGTCAGCGTGTCGCCGTGAACCAGCACCCGGTCAGGTTTCAGCGCATCGAGCGCTTTGCCGAAGCGGGTCAGAATGCGCGCGCCCAGCGCATCGAGGCTCTGGCCGGGCTCCATCAGATCGAGGTCGATGTCGGGCACGATCCCCGCCATCGCCAGCACCGAATCGAGCATTTCGCGGTGCTGCGCCGTCACCGCAACGCGGACGTCGAAACGGTCTGCTTCGCGCAGCGCGGCGACCACCGGGAACATCTTGATCGCCTCGGGCCGGGTGCCGAAGGTTACGAGGACCCGCGGACGCGCGGCGCTTTCGCTCATCGCCGCAGCATACCGCGCGTGTCGAACACCAGCTTGCCCGCAAGATCCTGCGGGGTCAGATGCTTGAAGGCGGTGTGATCGACCAGCACCACGACGATCTCCGCTGCCTTGAGCGCGTCGTCAAGCGTCACAAGCGTCGCGCCGGTATCTGCCAGACTGTGCGGCAGGTCGTCGGTGAAGGGCTCGACCACGAGGATGCGCGCGCCCAGGTCCCGCGCCAGATGCCCGGCGATTTCAAGTGCGGGACTTTCACGGAAATCGTCGATGTCAGGCTTGAAGGCGAGGCCGAGCAACGCGACCTTGCCGTCGGGGGCGGCTTCGAGCAGCGCCCGGATCTTGCCTTCGGTGTGCGCCGCCTTGTGATCGTTGACCTCGCGAGCGGTGCGCACCAACCGCGCGGCTTGCGGAGCGCCGGCGACCAGAAACCATGGATCGACTGCGATGCAGTGCCCGCCCACGCCGGGGCCGGGTTGCAGGATGTTGACGCGCGGGTGGCGGTTGGCGAGGCGGATGACCTCCCAGACGTCCACCCCGATCACATCGGCGATCATCGAGAGTTCATTGGCAAAGGCAATGTTCACGTCGCGGAAGCTGTTTTCGACCAGCTTGACCGTCTCGGCCACGCGCGCGGTCGTGGTAAGGCAGTCGCCTTTCACGAAGCTGGCATAAAGCACTGCCGCCCGCGCAGCGCAGGCAGGGGTGACCCCGCCGATCACACGGTCATTGTGGACCAATTCGCTGACGATCCGGCCCGGCAGCACGCGTTCGGGGCAATAGGCCAGCGCGATGTCGGCATCCTCGGTGCAATCGTCGTGCGGCACCACCAGGTCGGGGCGGGCATCGGCAATGATCCGGGCCACGCGTTCGGTGGTGCCAACCGGGGAGGTGCTTTCGATGATGATGCAGGCCCCCGGCAGGATGCGGGGCGCGATCGCGCGCGCTGCGGCCTCGACATAGGAAATGTCCGGCGTGTTGCCGTCGCCCAAGGGTGTCGGCACGGCGATCATGTAGAAGCTGGCCGTCGGTACTTCGGTCGAGGCGACCAGCATCTGGGCGGTGATGGCATCATGCACCAACTTGTCGAGATCGCGTTCCTCGATATGGACCCCGCCTGCATTGACGGTGGCCACGACCCGCTCAGACACATCCACGCCGCACACGTTCCAGCCATGGCTGGCGAGCACAGCGGCGGTCGGCAGGCCGATATAGCCCAGCCCGACCACCGCGACCTGATGATCGGGGGCCGGCGGGCGTGCTGCATGCGGACCAAGCGCTGCGGGGGCATCGAAGGGTGCGTTCATGAAGTGACTGTCCTGCGTTTCGCTGGAGAGTCTGTGGACCTGAAGCTCTTAAAATCGCGTTAGGTTTGTTGCCCGCCATCAGAGCAACCAATACAGGCGCAACGGCAGAGCCAGGGACAATTCACAGCGAGCCGGCGGACCATGGATGGGAGGTGACGGGAGCGAAATGTGAATTTGCCCGCGCCTCAAGAAGCAATTCGCCAGCCTGCGCGGAGATAAGCCGGTCCTCAAACCAATGCAGTTGATGATGGCCGAGTACTGCCGGGAGAGCCATCGTCGGAACCACCGGGCCGACGCCCTCGCCGCTGCGCAACAGCGCCAAGCCGTGTATTGCGGCCTGAACACGGCCAAAGTGCCCCGATCACCGCAGGACGCCGGACACCAGCTTATCGGCGCTGAGGCCGCCAAGCCCGCGCGGCGCGGCGATTTGGCACGCAATGGCCGCGCCTTCAACGAGCTCTCTCGGCGGATCGGCGAGCGGTGTCTTCGCCGCCTCGCGCAGCCGCGCAGTGGTGACAAGCCGGATCGTCCGCTTGGAGGCTTCGCGCCGGGGCGCAAGCGGGGCGAAGAGCGATCCGCCGCGCGCCTCAGAGGCCGTCACGCAGCGTGCCCGAAGCTTGTGCTCTGGGCAGGCTCGCTCGCCTTGGGCATCGTAGGACCTCTAACAATCTGATCGATCCCGAAGATGCCCAGAACCGGAACGAGTGAGGTTGCGCTCGCAATCCTGCCCCACTTTTGTACTGTCCGTCAGACCGATTGATTCGCCGTTGACCTGCCGGGATCATGCTGCAATGCCCGCCATCGGGGCGTGAGGGTTTTTTCTCCCGCAAGCAAGACCGGACATCCTCATGATAAGCGGAACGAGAAAAGGCATCATTCTCGCCGGCGGCTCGGGCACGCGGCTCTATCCGCTGACCCGCGGCGTGTCGAAGCAGTTGATGCCGGTGTTCGACAAGCCGATGATCTATTATCCGCTCAGCACGCTGATGCTGGCTGGTATTCGCGATATCCTGATCATCACCACGCCGGAAGACAGCGCCCAGTTCCAGAGGGTGCTGGGCGATGGATCGGATTTTGGGGTGGCGCTGTCCTATGCGGTGCAGCCGCGCCCTGAGGGACTGGCGCAGGCGTTCCATATCGGCGCTGATTTCGTGTCCGGCGGGCCGAGCGCGCTGATCCTGGGCGACAACATCTTCTATGGCCACGGCCTGCCCGACCTGCTGGCGGGCGCCGCGACGCGCACGGCCGGAGCGACCGTGTTTGCCTACCGGGTCAGCAACCCGCAGGCCTTTGGCGTGGTCACATTTGATGCCGGGGGCCGGGCGATTTCGATCGAGGAAAAACCCAGCGTTCCCAAGTCGAACTATGCCGTGACTGGCCTCTATTTCTACGATGAGACCGTGGCCGACCGCGCGCGGGATCTCAAGCCGTCGCCGCGCGGCGAACTCGAGGTCACTGATCTCAATCGGCTCTACCTCGATGATGGCGCGATGTCGGTCGAAATCATGGGGCGCGGCTTCGCCTGGCTTGACACCGGCACCCATGCCTCGCTGCTCGACGCGGCGACCTATGTGCGCATCACCGAGGAGCGGCAGGGGCTGAAGATCTGCTGCCCCGAGGAAATCGCCTGGCGGCAGGGCTTCATCACCGCCGACCGTCTGCGCGCGATTGCCGAACCGCTGCGCAAATCGGGTTACGGCGAATATCTTCTCAATTTGCTCGAAAACCCGGTTCTGCCGTGAATCTGATCGAAACTGCCATCCCCGGCCCGCTGATCATCGAACCCAGGGTGTTCGGCGATGCGCGCGGGTTCTTCATGGAAACCTGGAACGCGGCCGTTTTCCGCGAACACGGTCTCGATTTGACCTTCGTGCAGGACAACCACAGCCGCTCGCAGAAGGGCGTTCTGCGCGGGGT
>DAIQNP010000086.1:0-9325 GCA_036788335.1 Erythrobacter sp. | reverse complement strand
CGACCGACCAGCGCGACACGCCTGGCAGGCTGGCGATCGGTTCCTCCACGCCTTCCCCTGCCGTGACGAACAGCGGCCAGATCAGGTCTGCCGGGGTGAGGATCGTTTCGCGGTGAAGCGCGCGGCTCCAGGCAGCGGCGCGGGTGCGGCGCAGGCGGGTGTTGGGGTAATGTCCTGTCATGGGCGCAAGGTTTAGGCGCAATTCCCCGCGCGCGACAAGCGCTTCGTCCCTCGGCGGGTTAGAGATTGCGCCCGGTGCCGGGACGCCGCGCGAGGTCGATCTTCTCGATCTCGCGCTCGGGCTCGCGGGTCTCGCTGGGCAGCGGGGCGAGATCCTCGAGCGCCTTGCCGACCTCGACCTCCTTCAGCTTGATCAGCCGGGTGCGGAAATCGATCAGCTCGGTGCCGGACAGCTCGGCGCGGGTGACGAAGCTGACGCTCGCCGGATTGATCACCCGCCCGCCGCGATACATTTCGTAATGCAGGTGCGGGCCGGTCGACAGGCCGGTGGAACCGACATAGCCGATCACCTGTCCGCGCCGGACCTGCTGCCCGCCGCTCACGGCCATGCGGCTCATGTGGCAATAGCGGGTCGACAGCCCGCCGCCATGCTCCAGCCGCACTGCGATCCCGCAGCCACCCGCACGCCCGGCAGCACTGACCCGGCCATCGCTGACCGCGACGATCGGGGTGCCGTAACGCGCCTTGAAATCGAGTCCGGCGTGCATCCGGCGGTAACCGAGGATCGGATGGCGGCGCATCCCGAAGCCCGACGTCATGGCGCCGGGCACCGGCGCCAGCAACCCGCGTCGCTGCTCGCCCACGCCCGAGGCTTCGTAGAACCGCCCGTCCTGGCCCCAGCGCATCAGCTGTGTGCGCGGGCGGCCGCCGCGATCGACCCCGGCATAGAGCAATTGCCCCGCCTGCCGCTCTCCGGTCGCGGCGCGGCGATAGCCGATGATGATATCGAATTCGTCGGACGAGCGCACCTCGCGCTCCATGTCGACCTGCGCATCCAGCGCCTTGAGGTATTCCTGCACCGCGCTGGCCGGGACGCCGGCCTGCCGCATCGAGCGATAGAGGCTTGCGCCCACCGGCCCGCGCACCCGCAAGGGGGTATCGTCGACGCGGATGATATTGCGTTTCAGGGCCAGCGGGCCGGTCGCAACCGCCACCGCGCCCTCGCGCTCTGCAAGGGCGACCGGACGCGCGACCTCGAGTTCCAGATCGAACCGCGCACGGAACGCCAGCTTGTCGAGCGGGCGCGGTTCGCCCGGTCCCGGCCGGCGGCCGAGGATCACGTCGACCTGCGTGCCGGAGCCGATTTCGGACAGCGGCAGCGCCTGGCTGACCAGCGCGCCAGCCCGGTCGATGTCGCCGGCCGACACTCCGGCGCGGCGCAGCATCGACGCGAAGCTGTCGCCCGACGCCATCGTCAGCAGCAGTTCGATTTGCGGGCGTTCGGGCGCGCTTTTGAGCGGGATCACCGCCTGGGTCGGCCCCATCCGCCGCCCGCTATCCGCGCCGAGTGCCAGCGGCGTGATCATCTGGCTGCGCAATTCGCCGCGCACGTCCATGTCCTGCGGCATCGCGGGGCGCGCTTCGAGCGGGGTGAGATCGGGCCAGAACGCCAGCGCCGCCGCGCCCAGCCCGAGCATCGTGCCCAGCCCCCGGAACCAGCGGCGACTGCCGATCTGCTCGGCCAGATCGGGCGTCAGGTCGATCCGGTCGAACCATTGCCCGGCGGCAAGCTTCCATTCGTCATAGCGCTCCCCGACTCCGCGTACGCGGGCGAGCACCTGCCGCTTGACCTTCTGGGGCCGGGTCGGCAGCGCCAAAGCCCGTCCATTGCGCAGATAGGGCAGCAATTCCCGCGCGGTCTCGGCGTCGATCGGTTCGGGAGGCACTGGCGGCCCTGACGGCACCTGCCCTGACGGGATGGGCACCAGCGCGCCGGACGCAGAAGCGCGCAGGGCTTCGTCCGGCCCGGGGCCTTCGGTCGGCCCCTCGTCCTGTTCGCGCGCATGGTTCAACATCGATGTCTCGGCACTGGCACCCGTTCGGCGCGCCACTTGTCAGCCCTCCGATCCGGCCTTTGCCGCATATGGATGCCCGATCAAAGTAAACTTGGGCTTAACCAGCGACCAAGCGAGGCTAACCTGCGATAGGGTGCCATACTTAGGCTCCCTGCCCAGGGCATGGTCCGGAGCAAGCGCCCGGTCGCAGCCAGGCTGGCGTGCATCGGCTGCGCCCTTGCCCCTGCCGCGCAAGCCTGACACAAGCCGCAAGGTGACCTCTGCCAGCGACCGAAACCCTGCCTTTGCGGCCGGAGCGTCCCGCGATAGCGCCAATCGTGACGCCGCCCATCGCGATGAACGCGTCCGTGCGGTGCTCGGCCCGACCAACACCGGCAAGACCCACCTCGCCATCGAACGGATGTGCGGCCATTCCTCGGGCATGATGGGCTTCCCGCTGCGGCTGTTGGCGCGCGAGGTCTATGACCGGGTGCGCAGCCTCAAGGGCGACAAGGCCGTCGCGCTGATCACCGGCGAGGAACGGATCGAACCGCCGGACGCGCGCTATTTCCTGTGCACCGCAGAAGCCATGCCGCGAACGATGGGCCAGCACGCCTTCGTCGCTGTCGACGAGGCGCAATTGGGCGCCGACCCCGAGCGCGGGCACATCTTCACCGACCGGCTGCTCCATGCGCGTGGGCGCGAGGAGACGATGATCCTCGGCTCCGCCACGCTGGAACCGATGGTCCGGGCGCTGATCCCGAGGGCCGAGATCACCACCCGCCCGCGTTTCTCCACGCTCAGCCATGCGGGCATCTGCAAGCTGTCGCGCCTGCCCAAGCGCTCCGCCGTGGTCGCCTTCTCGATCGAGCAGGTCTATGCGATGGCGGAGGCTTTGCGGCGGTTTCGCGGCGGCGCGGCGGTGGTGATGGGCGCGCTCTCGCCCGAGACGCGCAACAGGCAGGTCGAACTGTTCCAGTCGGGCGAGGTCGATTACATCGTCGCCACCGATGCCATCGGCATGGGATTGAACCTCGATCTCGATCACGTCGCGTTCGCGGCGCTGAGCAAGTTCGACGGGCGGCGCAAGCGGCGGCTGACCCCGTCGGAAATGGCGCAGATCGCCGGACGCGCCGGGCGGCACCAGCGCGACGGCACCTTCGGCACGCTGTCGGGCATGAGCACGGCGAGCCAGCAGGGCGAACCCCTCGCCTTCACCGACGAGGAAGTCTACGCGATCGAGGAGCACAAGTTCGCGCCGCTGACCCACCTGTTCTGGCGCGAGGCCGAGCCCCGGTTCGACACGCTGGACACACTGATCGGCGATCTCGAAGCGCGCCCTGACCGGGCGATGCTGCGATCAGCGCCCGAAGCGATCGACTTTGCGGTGCTGCGACGGCTGGCGGGCGAGGATTTCGCAACCGGCCTGCGCGGCGCGGGCGCAGTGCGGCGGTTCTGGGAGGCCTGCTCGCTCCCCGATTTCCGCAGCCTCGGGGTGGAACAGCATGCGCGTTTTGTCGCGCGGTTGTGGGACGACCTCAGCGGCGGCTATCTCGGCGCGGATTTCGTCGCCGCACGCATCGCAGAGCTTGACCGGATGCAGGGCGACATCGACACGCTGCAAGGGCGAATCGCGGCGATTCGCAGCTGGGCTTACATCTGCCAGCGTCCCGATTGGGTGCTGGCGCGCGACGAAATGGCAGCGCGGGCACGCGCGGTCGAGGCGAAGCTTTCGGATGCGCTGCACGCACGGCTGACCGAACGCTTCGTCAACCGGAGGACGACACTCTTGATGAAATCGCTGGGGCAGGACGCAAGCGCGCTGCCGGTGACGCTCGAGCCGGATGGCAACCTGACGGTCGAGGGCGAATCGATCGGCCGGCTGGAGGGCTTCCGCTTCACGATCGATCCCAATGCCGGGGTGGCCGACCGCCGGATGCTGCTGGCGGCGGGCGAGAAGGCACTGCCCGCGCTGCTCGCTGCCCGGACCGAGTGGCTGCTGAGTGACGGGCTTTCCGAACTGGAAATCTCAGGCGGTGCGATCCGCTGGCAGGACCGTGCATTGGCCGACATCACCTTTCCCGGGCACGCGGGCGCGGGCAATGTCGCTGCGCCGCGGCTTGCGCTGACCCGCGACCTGGCACTGCTGCCCGAAACATCGCGTAGCGCGCTAGAGGCCGGACTGGCGACATGGCTCGATGCGCAGATCGAGCCGCTGGCGCCGTTGCGCAAGCTGGCCGAAGCGGCGCGCGATCCCGAAGCCGGGTCGCAGGCCCGCGCGCTGCTGATCACACTGATCGAGGCACGCGGGGTGATCAGCCGCGAGGATGCGGGACTCGAACACCTGCCCAAGGAAATGCGCCCCTTCCTGCGCAAGCTGGGGGTGACCTTCGGCGCGCTCGACATCTTTGCCGCGCCGCTGCTGAAGCCCGCGCCGCGCCGTTTGCTGCACGCATTGAGCCTCGACCCGCGCCCGTTGGAGTCGGCCATGCTGCCGGTGCTGGCCGAGGGCAGCTGGGCGAAGGGGCGGCTGCCGGCAGGATACCGGCTGGCAGGCGGGCAGGCGATCCGGGTCGATCTCGCCGAAAAGATCCTGCGCGCCGCCTTCGAAGCGCGCGCGCTGGCGGCGAAGGCCAAGCCCAAGGAGCGCAACCTGCGCTTCACGCTCGATCTGGCGCTGCCGGTGTCGGTCGGGCTGGAGGCCGAGAACGCCCGGCGCCTGCTGGGCAGCGCAGGCTTTCGCTGCGACCGTGCGCGGGTCCTGCCCGAAGGCGCGTTCGGCCCGGCTGCGCCCGACCGCTGGACCTGGCGTCCGCGCCGTCCGGGAGACGCCGGACGTGAGCGCGGGGAACGGCAGGGACACCGTCGCCCTGAAGGCAAAGGCGGCAGGCCGCAACGCGCAAAGGCCCAGCCGGGCGAACAGCCAACCGAACGCACCCACCCCGAACGCACCGGCGAGCAGGCCGATCGCCGCCCGGACAAGCCACGTCCGGACAAGCCACGGGGCGACAAGCCCTACTCCAGCAAGCCGCGCACCGATAAGCCGCGCACCGATAAGCCCCGAAACGACCGGCCCGCCTATGACACCGGCCCCGCCCGCGCCGGGGGAGCGTTCGACGCGCTGAAGGATCTGCTGCGCGGATGAAGCCCGCCACCGCGGACGAGCCGCGCCTGGCACCCGGCGCGATCCGGATCGACCGGCTGCTGGTCTACCTGCGGTTCGCCCGCACCCGCTCAACCGCCCGCGCGATGATCGAAAGCCGGGCTTTGCGGCGCAACAGGAAGCATGTGCTGCGGCCTTCCGAAAATGCGCATATCGGAGACGTGCTGACCGTGGTGGTCGGCCAGGAGGTACGCGTGATCGAGCTTGTGACCCTGCCAGACCGGCGCGCGTCACCTGCCGTCGCCCGCTCGCATTATCGTGTCGTCGGCCCGGTTCAACCCGGCGGCGAGCGTCACGACCATCTTGACCCGGCGGAGCAATTCGCCATAGCAGCGACCCCCTGTGCTGCCGCAACCCGGCCCACCGATCCTCTGGACCCCCAAGACCTCATCGTGAAAGAGCCGCAATGACTTACGTCGTCACCGAAGACTGCATCAAGTGCAAGTACACCGATTGCGTGGAAGTGTGTCCGGTCGATTGCTTCTACGAAGGCGAGAACATGCTGGTGATCAACCCCAGCGAGTGCATCGATTGCGGGGTGTGCGAGCCCGAGTGTCCGGCCGAAGCGATTCTGCCCGATACGGAGGACGGCCTCGAAAAGTGGCTCGAACTCAACACGCAGTTCTCGGCGCAGTGGCCCAACATCACCAGCCAGAAGTCGCCGCCCGACGATGCCGACGCGTTCAAGGGCGAAAAGGGCAAGTTCGAGAAATATTTCAGCGCCGAACCGGGCGACGGCGACTGATCGTCAGCCTGTGATACCGGCTTTCCGCGGCTGATGACCGGAACAGGCCGCCGCTTGTCCGGTTGATGATGGATGCAGCCTCTCTTTGCTTCTCTCAAGGCCGGCTGGTCGCGCGCCAGCGACAACAATGTCGGACTGATCGCTGCAGGGATCGCCTATTACGGGTTCCTGGCGCTTGTCCCGCTGCTGGCAGCGACGTTTCTGACCTATGGTCTGGTGGTCGACCCGCAGACCATCGCCGCGCATGGCGAAAGCCTCGGCCGGACGCTTCCCGGCGCGGCGGGCGAACTGGTCGCCGATCAACTGGAGAATGTCGCCGGGCAACGCGGCGGGAGCAGCGGGCTCGGGCTGGTGGTTGCGCTTGTGCTGGCGCTGATTGGGGCGCGGGTTGCGGCCGGCGCGCTGATCACTGCGCTCGACATGGCGTTCGCAGCGCAGTCGGAACATGGGCCGGAACGGGGGTTCATCGCCGCCAATCTGATGGCGCTGGCGATCACGCTGGGCGCGGTGTTGGCTCTGGGGCTGATGGCGGGCATCACCGCGCTTGTCTCGATCGTTCTGGCCGGATCGGGCGGGGCTTTCGCCAGCTACGCTTTGATGGGGATAGCCGGTTTTGCAGGAGCCACCCTGGCCTATCGCGTGGTGCCGCAGCAGCAGGCCGTGACCCGCGCCGAGGCGGTGCGCGGAAGCCTGTTGTTCGCCACAGGCTGGATAGCGGCAAGCGCCGGCTTCGGCTTTTACGCAAGCAATTTCGGCAATTACGATGCGACCTATGGCTCGCTCGGCGCGGTGGTGGTGTTTCTCACCTGGATCTGGCTCAGCGCGTGGCTGCTGTTGCTCGGGGCGCACATCGCCGTAGCATCCCGGATTGCGACCGAATGACAGGTTGGACTCGCAATTTTGTTGCGAGCGTGCTATACAATATCGCAACGGCGCGGGTTCGAACCCGGCGCAGGTGTCGATAACCAGGAAGGCCAATCACCAGCAACCCCACCGGACGGTCTACTTCCGGCGCTTTGCCTTATCCGGGGCCTGACCTCGGTAACGCGTGCGTCGCTCGATTGGCTGTCCCTCTCCCCCTGCTGGCAGGCCGATAGAAAGGAACTTGCATGGCAAGCACCGCGAACGCATTTACCGTCGGCGATTACGTTGTCTACCCCAAGCACGGGGTCGGACGGGTGATCGAGCTGCAACGCGAGGAAATCGCCGGAATGCAGCTCGAACTCTATGTGCTGCGGTTCGAAAAAGAGCGGATGACGCTCCGCGTGCCGGTCAACAAGGTGGAATCGATCGGGATGCGCAAGCTGTCTTCGGACAAGACGCTGAAGCAGGCGATGGAAACCCTGAAGGGCAAGCCCAAGGTCAAGCGCACCATGTGGTCGCGCCGGGCGCAGGAATACGAAGCGAAGATCAACTCGGGCGACCTGGTGTCGATCGCCGAAGTCACCCGCGACCTGTTCCGCCCCGAAGACCAGCCCGAACAGAGCTATTCGGAACGCCAGATCTTCGAAGCGGCCTCCAGCCGTCTTGCCCGCGAACTGGCCGCGATGGAAGAGACAGACGAGCCGGCCGCGCTCAACAAGATCCTGGGCGTGCTGCGCGAACACGCCCCGCAATATTACGACAGTGCCGAAGAAGCCTGAGGCTTTTTCCCACGTCGAACGACCATCAAGGGCTGCCCCCGCCGGGGCGGCCCTTTTTGCACGGTACGCACGCGCGCGGCAGGCTTGCACGGGGCGACATGGTGTATTATGTAGGCAACACGCCATTTCCGCCAATCAGGGGCACGCCGGCATGACCGACACCTTCTTCCGCCGACTTGCCCCGCTCGCGCTGCTGGGTGCAGCGACGGCGCTGACCGGATGCGAGGGCGCGGACTTCACCATCAATGGTCAGGAAGGCGTCCCGCTCGCCGAAATCGAGATGGCGGGTCCGCCACCGAGCGAGCTGATCCTGTCATCGGGCGACACGGTGATCCTGACCGAAGGCGAGACCTTTGCGCTCACTGTCGAAGGCGCGGACACCGAATCGCTGCGCTTCGTCAAGGACGACGAGGTGATCGGCGTCACCCGCGACAACAGCTGGGGCGGAAACGGCGTGGCGACCATCCGCATCACCATGCCCCCGCCGAGCGAAATCGTGATCGCCGGGAGCGGCACGGTGAAAGCGCAGTCGCTGGCCAGCACGGCCGCGCTCAATATCGGCGGATCGGGCGTGATCGAATTCACCACCATCGCCGCCGAAACGCTCGGCGTGAACATCGGCGGCAGCGGGCGGGTTTCAGGAGCGGGGACGGCCCGGCGGCTCGAAGTCAACATCGGCGGCAGCGGCGATATCGAGCTCGGCGGATTGAAGGCCGACAGCGCCGAGGTATCGATCGGCGGGGCGGGCGATGTCGCCTTTGCCTCGGACGGCGAGGTTCAGGCCAATATTGCCGGATCGGGCGATGTGAGGGTCGCAGGCAGCGCCAAGTGCACGGTCAGCGCCTTCGGTTCCGGCACGCTGACCTGCGCGCCTGCGCGAGTTACCGCCACGCCCGCCCCGGCCGCTCTGCCTGCGCGGCAATCCGCAGAATAGCATTTGCTTTCCGATCAGTACCGGGCGACTATGACCGGGTGATGCGCGCCCCTGCCCTCCTCGCTCTCGCCCTAGCGGCGTTTGCCCTTCAGGGGTGCCTCGCCAAGGCGGCGGTCGGCGCGGTGACACTTCCGGTTAAGGCGGCCAGTCGCGGGGTCGATCTCGCCACCACCAGCCAGTCCGAAGCCGACGAGAAGCGCGGCCGCCAGATCCGCAAGCGTGAAGAACGGCTCGGCCAGCTCGGGCGCGACTACGACCGTGAAGCGAAGCGCTGCCAAAACGGCAATGCCGCCGCCTGCGACAAAGCCGAGGGCATCCGATCGGAAATGCAGGAAATCATGCCCGGCGTTCCGGTCGAACCGGGTCGTTAATCCGCCGGGGTCGCCGCCCGCCGCAGCCGGTCATTGATCGCGCGGCCCACACCATTCTGCGGCACAGGCGCGACCGCGATGCGCGGGTGCGGCGCACGGGCGGCTTCGTGCAGGCGGGCATAGAGGCGCGTCGCGGCCTCGTTGACGCTCCCGCTGGCCGACAGCGTGCAGTCGCCCGCGACCGCGCCGAAGCCGATCAGGAATTCATCGGCTTCCGCCTCGGCGGCATTCAGCCGCACCGGCTTGCCCGGCGCGTAGTGGCTGGCGAGCTGGCCGGGGGCTTCGATCTTGGGGCGGGCTTCGCCCAGACGACCCTGTCCTTTGTAATCGAGATTGAGCCAGTCGGGATCGAGCGGGCCCGGGCGCAGCTCCTCCCAGCTATCGTCTTGGCGAACCGCAAGGATTGTCGATTCGACGCCTTCGGAAGTCGGACCAGCATCGAGCACCAGATCAA
>DAIQNP010000085.1:0-9348 GCA_036788335.1 Erythrobacter sp. | reverse complement strand
CGAAAATTGCGGCGAACCGTGGTCAGGCCGCGTTGGCGCTGGTTTCGACCGGGCGTTCGCTCGCCGCATCATTGAGCATTTCGGCCACCAGAAACGCCAGTTCCAGCGATTGCTCGGCATTGAGCCGCGGGTCGCAATGGGTGTGATAGCGGTCGCCCAGCCGTTCTTCGGTGATCGCCACCGCGCCGCCGACGCATTCGGTCACGTCCTGCCCGGTCATCTCGATATGGATGCCGCCGGGATGGCTGCCTTCGGCGCGGTGGACCGCGAAAAAGCCCTTCACTTCGCGCAGGATGCGGTCGAACGGCCGGGTCTTGAAGCCCGTATCCGATTTGACCACGTTGCCGTGCATCGGGTCGCAGCTCCACACCACCGGGTGCCCTTCGCGCTGCACCGCTCGGACGAGGCGCGGCAAGCCGTCCTCGACCTTGTCGTGACCAAACCGGCTGATCAGCGTGATCCGCCCCGCCTCGCGCTTGGGGTTGAGCACGTCGAGCAACGTCAGCAGCGCATCGGGCTCGAGGCTAGGCCCGCACTTCATGCCGAGCGGATTGCCGATCCCGCGCGCGTATTCGATGTGAGCGCTCCCCGGAAAGCGGGTACGGTCGCCGATCCACAGCATATGCGCAGAGGTCGCATACCAGTCGCCGGTCAGCGAATCCTGCCGCGTCATGGCCTGTTCGTACGGAAGCAACAGGCTCTCGTGGCTGGTGTAGAAGCTGGTGCCCTGCAATTGCGGCACGGTGCGCGGGTCGATCCCGCAGGCTTCCATGAAATCGAGCGATTCCCCGATCCGGTCAGCCATCTGCGCAAACTTCTCGGTCCACGGCGTGCGGCCCATGAAATCCAGCGTCCACTGGTGCACCTGCCGCAGGTTGGCGTAGCCGCCGCCGGCAAAGGCGCGCAGCAGGTTCAGCGTCGCCGCAGCCTGCGAAAATGCGCGCACCATGCGGGCCGGGTCGTTGCGGCGCGACACCGGATCGAACTCGATCCCGTTGATATTGTCGCCAAGATAGCTCGGCAGGGTCACGCCATCGATCGTCTCGGTCGGGGCCGAGCGCGGCTTGGCGAATTGGCCGGCCATGCGCCCGACCTTTACCACCGGACGCTTGCTGGCGAAGGTCATCACCACCGCCATCTGAAGCAGCACGCGGAAGGTGTCGCGGATGTTGTTGGGGTGAAATTCGGCAAAGCTTTCGGCGCAGTCCCCGCCTTGCAGCAGGAACCCGTGCCCGCCGGCGACCTGCGCCAGATCGGCCTTGAGCGCGCGCGCCTCGCCTGCGAATACCAGCGGCGGATAGGACGCGAGCGTGGTCTCGGCCTCGGCCAGTTCGGCCGGGTCCTCGTAATGCGGAAGGTGCCGCGCTTCGTGCGCCTTCCAGCTTTCGGGGGTCCAGTTTGTCGCCACAGTCACAATCTTCGTCCTATCGTTCGCGCGCGGTCACGCTTTGCACAGGCGCGCCGCTACACAGGGAAACTTAGAACTGTAAAGCCGCAATGCCCAGCGGCACAATATTATTTCCCGGACACTGGGATCGGATGGAGCGATCAGCGGCCCACCATTTCTCCGCGCGGTGTCAGCAGCCCGGCGCTTCCCGCCGGAGCTTCTGCCAGTTCCTGTCCTTCGGGTATGACCGCCAGCTTGTAGGGCGTGGCCTGCGCCAGATAGCGTTCGGCGAGGAACTGCATCACCTGCGGGCTGGTCTGCGAATAGTCGACCAGCAGCGTGCGCAGCAAGGCCACGCGCTGCGGATCGGTGGTCGCGCCTTCAAGGTTGAACAGCCAGAACTGGTTGCCGGTCGACGCGCGCCGGATCAGCTGGGCAAGCGGCTCGGTCACTCGCGCCAATTCGTCGGCCGAAGGCGGGTTGGCGGCAAGGTCCTTGGCGATACGGTCGGCCTCGGCGAAGAACACCGGCACGAATTCGGGCTCCAACTGCGCCAGCGCGGTGATCCGCCCGCCGCTCGGAAGATCGGTCGGCCAGCTCGAGAACACCTGCGGTGAATAGCTTGCCCCGGCGCGTTCACGCAGGGCTTCGAGCAGGCGGTTGTTGAACAGCTGGGTGAGGATTTCGAGCTGGCGGGATTCGCGGATGCTGGCCACGCCGCCGCCGCTCGGCCAGGCGACCACGGCGGCGGCCTGATTGGCATCGCCGCGATGAGTCGCCACCGCCGGACGTTCGGTGGTGACAGCGAAGGACGGTACCCGCGCGGCGATGTCGGCCGGGATCGGATCACGTACCGGCAGAGCGCCGAAGGTCAGCCGCAACTGTTCGATGATCGCGACCTTGTCGAACTCGCCGAACACCAGCACCTCGACCGGCCCCTGAATGAGCAGCGGCTCCCACACAGCGCGAAAGCCTTCGGGTGTGGCGGCCTTCAGATCGTCGGGCGTGGGGGTGGCGAAGCGCGGATCGCGGCCCGTGACCAGATATTCCAGATCGCGGTTGAGGATCCCGCCGGGACTGGTGGCATAGGTGTTGTAGGCCAGTCCGGCTGCTGCCCGCGCGCGGATCACCGGGTCCGCGTCCCAGCGCGGCATGCCGAGCTTGGCGGCGAACAGATAGAGCTGGTCGGCAACATCTTCCGACCGGGTCTGCGCGGTGAAGGTGAACACCGCATCGTCGATGGCAAAGTCGAAGCCCAGCTTCCGGCCATTCGCCAGCCGGTCGATCTCGTTCTGGCCCAACTCGCCCAATCCCGACCCGACCAGCGCCGACTGGCCGAGCGCGGCGTAGACGGCATTGTCTGCATCGAAGGCGCGGTAGCCGGCACCGAACCGAACCCGCACGGTCACCCGGCCAGGTTCCGCATCATTCGCCCACAGCAGCGCCTTGACCCCGTTGGCGAATTCCACCTGTTCGATTTCGAGCACACCGAGCGGGGTCTGATTGGCGATGGTGCCGGGCTCGCCCACCGGGGGAAGGTCGCCGAAGGAGATGGTCTGCGCCGCCAGCCGCGCGGACCCGTCCGCCGCCGCCTCGCTCGCGAGCGCCAGCTTCAGCGCTGCCGGATCAGCTTCGCCCGCCGTCGGCGTGACATAGACTGACCGGGTGACCGTGCCTTCGAACAGCGCCCGCGTACGGGCCAATACTTCATCAGGATTGAGCCGCGCTTTCATGCCGCGAAACACATTGAGCACCACCTCCGGCGCGGCAACCGTCTCGCGGATGTCGACAGCGTTGACGAGGTTATTGGCCAGTTCCGAGCCCGACTGGACGCTTTCCTGTTCGACCTGATTGGCGAACACCACATCGAACTGGGCGACCTCGCGGTCGATTTCCTCCTGCGTGGGGGCCTCGGCCAGCGCATCGGCGATCACATTGCGCACATCGGCAAGTGCCGCCTGCCAGTCGCTGGTCAGCGGCGCGAAGGTCACGAAAGTGGCGTCGGCCGAACGCGAGATATCGTCCTGCTGGACCTGCGCGTAGAGATAGCTGCCACCAGCGCGGGCGCGCGATTCGAGCCGGCGGTTGATGATCGCCTGCGCGACCGCATCGAGCAACAGGCCTTCATTGTAGACGATGGTATCCTCGACCTGGCGCCACGGACGCATGACGGCATAGGTCAGGCTGCGCGGCAGATCGGCCTCGACCGCAACAGCCAGTTCGCCGATGGGCGTGCCAGTGATCGGGCTGTTGGCGGCATCGGCCGGGGCCACGGGATCGCCGAAATCGGGCGCGACGCCGGGCTGGCCCGAGCCCTCCCAGTCGCCGAACCATTGTTCGACCAGGCCTGCGAGCACCATCGGATCGGCATCGCCGGCCACCACGATCACGGTGTTTTCCGGGCGATACCAGCGATCGTAGAACGCCTTGACCGCCGCGCCGGTTGCCCCGGCCAAGGTGGCATCGGTGCCGATCGGGTTGCGGGTGGCGAGGCGCTGTCCGGCAAAGAAGGTCTTGCGGGTCACGTCCGACACGCGTTCGCCCGCCCCGCCGCGCTCGCGCTTTTCGGCAAGCACGATCGGACGTTCGGCACTGACGTTGTCGTTGCTCAGCACCGGTTCGCGGATCATGCCCGACAGCAGCTTGAAGCTTTCGGACAGCTTGGCCGGGCTGATGTCGGGAATGTCGAGCTTGTAGGCGGTGTGGGTCGGGCTGGTTTCGGCGTTGGCATCGCTACCGAAAGTCGCGCCCAGCCTTTGCCATGCGGAGATCGCTTCGGCCTTGCCCAGATACTTGCTTTCGCGGAACAGCAGGTGTTCGAGCAGGTGAGCAAAGCCCTGTTCGCTGTCCGCTTCATGGAGCGATCCGGCATCGACCCGCACCCGGATCGACACCTGATTGGGCGGCACCCCGTTCTGGCGCACGGCATAGCGCAGCCCGTTGGCCATCTCCCCGAACAACCACTGGTCATCGACGGGAACATCGCTGCCGCGATAGAGCCACGGCACTTCGCCTGCGGTCTGAAGCGCGGTGGGCGGCGGGATCGCAGGCGCGGCCGGGGCAGGCGCCGGGGCGGGCTGCGAATCGGACGCCGAGGTGCTCGACTGCGCGTGGAGCGGAGCCAGCGCAGGCGCCACCAGCACGAAAGGCGCAGCAATAAGGACGAAGGCGCGACCGGCGCTAGAAAGGAAAGTCATCGGCGGGATATAGGCGTGCAAGGTCTGAAGGGATAGTGAATGCATCACAGGCCGTTCGCATCCCCATCTCGCCTTGCCGCAAGGCCTCGCCGTCCCTAGGTTACAGCACATGTTCATAGAAACCGAAACCACACCCAACCCTGCCGCGCTCAAGTTTTTGCCGGGTCAGCCCGTCATGGACGTGGGCAGCCGCGAATTCGCCAGCCCCGAAGCCGCCGAGGCCAGCCCGCTGGCGCAGGCGATCTTCGACACCGGCGAGGTTGTGAATGTGTTCTTCGGCGCCGATTTCATCAGCGTCACTGCCGCGCCGGGCGTGAACTGGAGCGCGCTGAAACCGCAGGTGATCGCGATCCTGCTCGACCATTTCATCTCCGAAGCGCCGCTGTTTGCCGGCGGCAGCGGCAACGGCATTTCGGTCCCCCCCGAAGACGAAGCCGTGGTCGAAGAACGCGCCGAGGATGCCGAAATCATCGCTGCGATCAACGAATTGCTCGAAACCCGTGTGCGCCCGGCCGTTGCAGGCGACGGCGGCGACATCGCCTATCGCGGGTTCCGCGACGGGGTGGTCTATCTGACGCTGCAAGGATCATGCTCGGGCTGCCCGTCGAGCACCGCGACGCTGAAGCACGGCATCGAAGGACTGCTGAAGCATTACGTCCCCGAAGTCACCGAAGTGCGCGCCGCGTGACCGTGCAATTTCACGGCAACGTGCTGCCCGCCGAAGCGCTCGACCAGTTGTTCAACGAAGCGCGCAGTTACAATGGCTGGCTGGACAAGGCGGTGTCGGACGAACAGCTGCACGCGATCTGGAACCTGGCGACAATGGCACCCACGTCGGCGAACATGCAGCCGGTGCGGGTCGTGTGGGTCAAGTCTTCCGAGGCGAAGGCAAAGCTGGTTGACTGTGTGATGGAAGGCAACAAGGCCAAGGTCGATGCAGCCCCGGTTACTGCCGTGATCGGCTACGACATCGATTTTCACGAGGAATTGCCCTGGTTGTTCCCGCACACCGACGCCAAGAGCTGGTTCGACGGTGACGAGGACGGGCGCAAGGAGGGCGCATTTCGCAATTCCTCGTTGCAGGGTGCCTACCTGATGCTCGCCGCGCGCGCGCTGGGGCTTGATTGCGGGCCGATGTCGGGGTTCGATGGCGACGCGGTCAACGCCGCGTTCTTCGCAGACACCCCCCGCCACCAGGTCAACTTTATCTGTTCGTTCGGTTACGGCGACCCCGCCAGCATCTACGATCGCAGCCCGCGCCCCGAATTTGCGCGGTTCAACCGGATCGCCTGAGCCGGGCCATCTGCCGCTTGCACCCTGCGGCGCGCTGAGGCATCGGGCAAGCCCATGCGGGTGCTCGCCATCGAAACCGCCTCCGAAGCGTGCTCTATCGCCCTGTTCAACGGCGGGGAACTGATCGCGCGCGACCACCGGGTGCTGGGGCGCGGCCATGCCGAGGCGCTGGTGCCGATGATCGCCGCCTTTCCGGATCGGGGCCGCGCCGACCGCATCCTCGTCTCGCTGGGTCCGGGCAGCTTTACCGGTGTGCGGATCGGGCTGGCGACGGCGCGTGCACTGGGATTTGCGTGGGGGGCCGAGGTGCTTGGCTACCCGACGCTGGCGCTGATAGCCGCGATGGCACTCGGGCAGCATCCCGGCAAGCCGCTGACGGTGTGCGTCAATGGCGGGCATGGCGAATGGTTCGTGCAGGATTATGGGGCCGACGGCCTGCCCGAAACGCAGGCGCTTTCGCAGACCCCTGCCGCAGCGCGAGGCGACATCCACTATTCCTTCGCCGCAGGAAACCGCGCGCAAGAACTCCTTGAATTCGACGGAACGGGGATGGTGACGCTCGACATCCTGCCCGATGCCGCTGCCGCGCCGCTGATTCCTGCCGCCGTGCTGACCGATATGTTAGCACCGATCTACGGCCGCGGGCCCGACGCCACCCCGCTGCCGCACCGCGCCCCTGCATGAGCCCTCCTGCATGAACGTCAGCGCAGCCCATATCGAACGGATCATGACGGTCATGCACGCCGCGTTCGATCCTGCCTTCGGCGAGGCCTGGAACCAGCGCCAGGTGGCCGACGCGCTGGCCCTGCCGCGCACCCATTCGCTGGTGGTTGATGCCGATGGCGAACCGATCGCGCCGACCGACGCCGACCCGCACCGCGCCCCCGCCGGCTTCGTCCTCACCCGGCACGTGCTCGACGAGGAGGAATTGCTGCTGATCGCCGTCATTCCCGGTTGCCGCCGCCGCGGGCTGGCCACGGTGCTGCTAGATCAACTGTTCGCAGCCGCCCGGCAACGCGGCGTTTCCCGCATCTTTCTGGAAATGCGGCGCGGCAATCCGGCCCTGCACCTGTATCGCCAGATCGGCTTCGAACCGATCGGCGAGCGGCCCAACTATTATCGCATGGCTAATGGTGGGCGGGTCGATGCGATTACTTTTGCACGGTCAATCTAGTTAAATTTTCTTGGTGCGATTCCTGCGCATAAACCCTATGACCGGTTGCCAAAAGCGCGTAGAATCGCCATGCGTGAGTAATCGGAGAAAATCCGGGTCTGCCACTGAGGAACTTTTGGACAACATGGAACTTGAAATGAAAGAAACGCTTATCACCCTGACGAGTGATATCGTTGCCGCGCATGTCAGCAACAATGATGTTGCTGTGGGCGACCTGCCCAGCCTGATCACCAACGTCTATGGCGCATTGGCCCAACTGGGCGAAACCGTCGAGATCGAGGAGCCGCGCCCCGAACCGGCTGTGTCGATCCGCAATTCGGTCAAGCCCGATTACATCGTGTGTCTCGAAGACGGCAAAAAGCTCAAGATGCTCAAGCGCTATATTCGGACCAATTACAACATGACGCCGGAAGAATATCGCGCCCGTTGGGGCCTGCCGGCCGATTACCCGATGGTTGCGCCCAACTATGCGGAAAAGCGCCGCGATCTGGCCAAGAAGATCGGTCTGGGCCGCAAGCCCGGCACCACCGTGGCGCGCCCGCGCCGCGCTGCCGCCAAGAAGCCGGCCTGACACGGCCAGGCGCAGGGGCCGCGCATAGGTCGTATCCGGCCTGTCGAGTGCGTGCCGTGCCAGCTTGAGCATGCAGCCCTGTCCCTATAAGGATGGGGCCGCCTTGCTAGAAGTGGTGCACCCGGTCAGTGTCGGCGTGTGTGGCGATGGAGCTTTCATTGAACCAGAAGATCGATCTTGAACAATTGTGCGCCGAAAAGGGCCTCCGGATCACCGAACAGCGCCGGGTGATTGCCCGCGTGCTTTCGGAGAGCGAGGATCATCCCGATGTCGAGCTGCTCCACAGCCGCGCCGCCGCGATCGATCCGCGCATCTCGATCGCCACAGTCTATCGCACCGTGCGCCTGTTCGAGGAGGCCGGCATTCTCGACCGACATGATTTCGGTGATGGCCGCTCGCGTTACGAGCCCGTTCCCGAAGCGCACCACGATCATCTGATCGATGTCGAAACCGGCAAGGTGGTCGAATTCGTCGATCCCGAAGTCGAAGCGCTCCAGCGCCAGATCGCCGAGCGTCTGGGCTACCGGCTGGTCGATCACCGGATGGAGCTTTACGGCGTCAGACTGTCACGCGATGACTGACAGTGCCGCCCGTCCGCAGGTTTCCGCTGCCGAGGTTCGGGCGTGGGATTTGCGGGTGGCCGCAGCTCGGGGCGAAAGCACGCCGCTGTCGCCGGTCGGCCGCATGCGGATCACTCTGCGCGCACTGGGGCTGATCGGCCTTATCGTCGTCTTCGTTCCGCTGCATTATCTGTTCCGCCTGTTCGCCTATGGCTCGCCCTTCCCGATGCTGTTCCTGCGCTATGCCGCGCGGGTCTGCGGGGCGCGGGTCGAGACGGTCGGCACGCATCTGAAGCGCAACGTGTTTTTCGTCGCCAATCATATTTCCTGGGTCGATATCCTGGCGCTGGCGGGCGCGAGCGGCACCGCCTTCGTCGCCAAGGCCGAACTGGCCGCCTCCCCCGTGGTCGGTTGGCTGGCGAGCCTCAACCGCACCGTTTTTGTCAAGCGCGAACACCGCATGGGCGTGGCCGAACAGATCAATGCGCTCAAGGAAGCGCTGGCCGACAACTGGTCGGTCACGGTCTTCCCCGAAGGCACCACCACCGACGGGCAATCGCTGCTGCCGTTCAAGACCTCGATGCTGTCGGTGCTCGAACCGCCGCCGCCGGGGGTGTTGGTGCAGCCGGTGATCCTCGATTACGGCGCGGTCGCCGAATGGATCGGCTGGATCGGCGAGGAAGGCGGGCTCAATAATGCCAAGCGGGTGCTGGCACGCAAGGGTACCTTCCGGGTGCGGGTCCATTTCCTCGAGCCCTTCTCGCCTGAGGATTTCCGCGGCCGCAAGGCGATCAGCGTGGAATCGCGCCGCCGGATCGAGGAAGCGCTGGTCGAGATCCGCGGCTGCCCCTTGCGCGAATTCGCCCACTCCGTCCCGCCGATCCGCTATGCCCCGCAGGCGAGTCAAGGATCGCCCCAGAACGTCGCCTAAAGCCCGGCACGCACCAGCCAGTCGTGGAAGATTCGCACCGGGCGGCTTTCCAGCGCGACCGGCTTGCACACGAACCAGTAGCTGTAGGGGCTTTCAACCGGCACGCCGGTCAGGTTGGTCAGCCGGTTGTCGTTGGCGCGTTGCAGGTGGTCGTCATGCATGATCGCGATCCCCAACCCCTGCGCCGCCGCTTCCAGCATCAGCGCGCCTGAATCGTAATGGTCGATCGCCGCCG
>DAIQNP010000084.1:8494-9383 GCA_036788335.1 Erythrobacter sp. | reverse complement strand
AAGCCGGGTTCGATCTGGCGCGCAGCCGCACCATCGGCGGGCAGTCGCTGACCACGCTCGAAGGCCCGCTGGGCGAGCTGCCAGGCGGCGAAGTGCTGGCGACGTTCGATGTCGGGATCGACTGGCGGCAGATCGAAAGCGCCGACACCCGCAGCTTGCAGGACGTGACGCTGACCCGCCGTCAATTGTCGACCGGTGCCAATCTGGTGGTGCCGATTACCAGTCGCCGCAATGGCTTTGCCGATGCGCTGGGCAGCTTCACCCTCAACGCGCAGGTCGGCGCCGAAGATCTCAGCGATTTTGGCGTGCTGGGCGACTGGAATGCCGGGCTGACCTGGGCACCGTTCGACAATCTCGACCTGTCGGCGACCTATATCTGGCGTGAAGTCGCCCCCAGCCTGCAAGCGCTGGGCAATCCGATCGTCACCAATTTCAACGTGCCGGTGTTCGACTTCGTGCGCGGCGAGACGGTGCTGGCCGATGTCACCAATGGCGGCAATCCCGACCTGCCGGCCGAAACCCAGCGCGACTGGAAATTCTCCGCCAGCTGGGAATTGCCGTTCTGGGACAACACCCGGCTGACCGCCGAATATATCCGCAACCGTTCGGACAATGTGGTCAGCGGCTTCCCGCAGATCACGCCCGAGATCGAGGCCGCCTTCCCCGGCCGGGTGACGCGGGACGAGGATGGCCGGCTGATCGCGATCGACCGGCGATCGGTCAGCTTTGCCGAAACCCGTGCCAACCGGCTGCAACTGATCTTTTCCACCAGCGGCAGCATCGGCGCACCGGCAGAAGGCGGCGGCGGGCGCGGCGGGCGCTTTGGTGGCGGCGGTGGCAGGTCGCAAGCCGCAGCGCCGCAAGCCGCAGCGCCGCAAGCGGGCGCGGG
>DAIQNP010000084.1:3650-8484 GCA_036788335.1 Erythrobacter sp. | reverse complement strand
TGGCGGCGGGCGCGGTGGCCGCTTTGGCGGTGGCCGCTTTGGCGGTGGCGCTGGCGGTGACGGCGGTGCACCGCAATCCGCAGCGCCGCAAGCGGGCGCGGGCAGTCCCCCGGCAGTTGAAGAACCGGCGGCCGGAACTCCGGCAGGTGGCGGCGGCTTTGGTCGCGGCGCGCCGACGACCGAACAGCGCGAACAGTTCATGGCCTTCCGAACCCGGCTCTGCGCCGATGACGGGTTGGAATTCCTGCAGAAACTGGCTGCAGCAATCGACAGCGGAGCGGACCTTTCGGCTGAGTTCCCGGGCGTTGACCCGGCCCGGCTGGCCCCGATGCTGGCGCGGTTGCGCGGGGCGGATGGGTCGATTGATCCGGCGCGGCTGGCGCAGTTCCGCACGCAGATTTGCGCACTGGATCCGGCCGCAATTCCCGTTGCGGCACCGGGGCAGGGCGCGCAAGGAGCGCTGCCTCCGCAATTTGCCGCATTCCGCGAACGCGCCTGCGGACCTGACGGCGCCACCGTCGTTGCCGCACTGATCGCCAAGATCGAGCGCGGCGAGGATGTGTCGGCCGAGATGCCGGGGATCGACCCATCGTTCCTCAAGCTGGCACTCGACCGGCTTCGCGGCCCTGACGGCACGATCCCGCCCGAGGCCATCGCCCGTTTCCAGCAGCAATTCTGTGCAGCCACGCCGCAGGGGGCGGGCGGTGCACCGGCAGCAGGCGGCGGTGCGCCAGCGGGAGGCCCGGCGTTCAACCCGCTCGCCGGGCGCGGGCAGCAGGGCTTCCGCTACTTCTTCAACCTGACGCACACGATCGAACTCGACAACGAAATCCTGATCGCACCGGGCCTCGCCCCGCTCGACCAGCTCGACGGGCAGGGGACCGGCGCCTTCGGCTTCCCGCGCAATTCGAGCCGGCTGGAAGCGGGCATCTTCGGCAAGGGCATGGGCCTGCGCCTGTCGGGCATCTACACCGGCGCGACCCGGCTCGACGGATCGGGCCTGCCGGGCAGCACCGACCTGATCTTTGACGATCTGGCGACCTTCAATATCCGCATCTTCACCAATCTGGGCGAGGTGACGGGCAAGAACGAAGGCTTCCTCAAGGATTTTCGCGTCAGCCTGATCGCCGACAACGTGTTCGACGGTCAGCGCCGTGTGCGCGATTCGAACGGCGATACGCCGATTAATTACCAGCCCTTCGTGATCGATCCGGTCGGGTTGTATCTGGGGTTGGATTTGCGGAAGTTGTTCTAGGATCGCGCTTGGGCGAGCGCTTCTGCGCAGGCAAAGCCGCTCGCCCAGGCCCATTGGAAATTGTACCCGCCGAGCCAGCCGGTGACGTCCACCGCCTCGCCGATGGCGTAGAGGCCTGGCACCTTGGTAGCTTCCATCGTCCGGCTGGACAGTTCCGCGGTGGCGATGCCGCCTGCGGTCACCTCCGCCTTGGCAAGGCCTTCGGTCCCGTTGGGGGCGAAGCGCCAGTCGGACAGCTGCGCCTGCGCGGCGCGCAGGTCCTTGTCGGCAACATTGCCCAATTCGCGATCGAGCCCGATCCGGTCGGCCAGCGCATCGGCCAGTCGCGCGGGTAGGGCCTCGCGCAGCAGGGTGCGCAAGTGGCTGCGCGGACGGTCGCGCTTGGCGGCAAGCAGCCAGTCGCTCGCGGCATCGGGCAGGAAGGTGATGCCGACCTCCTCGCCGTGCCGCCAATAGCTGGAGACTTGCAGAATTGCCGGGCCGGACAGCCCCTTGTGGGTGAACAGCGCAGCCTCGGCGAACTCCACTTTCCCGGCCCGCGCCCGCACCGGCGCGGCCACGCCTGAAAGCTCGCGGAACAGCGTATCCTCGCCCCCCAGCGTCAGCGGGACGAGGGCGGGGCGCGGCTCGATCACCTTCAACCCGAACTGCCGCGCGAGGCCGTAGGCAAAATCACTCGCGCCCATCTTGGGGATCGACGGGCCGCCGGTGGCGATGACCAGCGCGGGGGCCTGCCAAGTGCGATTATCGGCGTCAGTAACGGTGAAGCTGCCATCCGCGCAGCGTCTGACGCTCGTCACGTCCGCATTGCAGGTCATCGTCACTGCGTCTGCTGGGCATTCGTCCAGCAACATCGTCACCACCTGCTTGGCCGAGCCGTCGCAGAACAATTGCCCCAGTGTTTTTTCGTGCCAGCCGATCCCGTACCGCTCAATCAGCGCGATGAAGTCCGCGGGGGTGTAGCGCGCCAGCGCGCTCTTGGCGAAATGCGGGTTGGCGGAGAGGTAATTGGCCGGTCCTGCCCCGAGATTGGTGAAATTGCAGCGCCCGCCGCCCGAAATCAGGATCTTCTTGCCCGGCGCATCGGCCTTCTCCAGCAGCGCGACCGAAAGCCCGCGCTGTCCGGCCTGCCCGGCGGCGAACAGCCCGGCCGCGCCCGCGCCGAGGATGATGACGTCATGCTGTTCCATGATGGTGCGGATAGGCGCACTCGCGGGAATTGCCAATCGCCCCCCGCAGTCCCTATCTGCACCCTATGTCCAAGACCGCCGCTGGCACTCCCCACGATCCGAGAGGAGGCGATCGCTTCAATGAGGAGCGCGCCGCCTATACCGTGTCGAGTGCGCAGCCCGATCTCGAAGGCGGGGTGGCGGCGATCCGCGAGATGGTGAAGGTGCTGAAGCCGGTCCCCGGCGTCTACCGGATGCTCGATACGCGGGGCGAGGTGCTCTATGTTGGCAAGGCGCGCAGCCTCAAGGCGCGCGTGGCGAACTACACCCAGATCGCCGGGCTGTCCGGGCGGCTCCAGCGGATGGTCAGCCAGACCCGCAGCATGGAGATCATCACCACCAATTCCGAAGCCGAGGCGCTGCTATTGGAAGCGCAACTGATCAAGCGGTTCCGCCCGCCGTTCAACGTGCTGCTGCGCGACGACAAGAGCTTTCCCTTCATCCTGCTGCGCGCCGATCACGCCTTCCCACGCATCCAGAAGCATCGCGGCGCGCGGCGGGCGAAAGGCAATTATTACGGACCATTCGCCAGCGCGGGCAGCGTCAACACCACCTTGAACGCCTTGCAGAAACTGTTCCTGCTGCGGTCCTGCACCGACAGCTTCTTCAACAACCGCAACCGGCCCTGCCTGCTGTACCAGATCAAGCGCTGCTCCGCGCCGTGCGTCGGACGGATCTCCGAGCCGAATTACGAGGTGCTGGTGCGGCAGGCGAAGGACTTCCTATCGGGCAAGTCCGGCTCGGTGCAGGCCGATCTCGAACGGCAGATGGCCGAGGCGGCGGCGAACCTGCAGTTCGAGACCGCCGCGATGCTGCGCGACCGGCTGCGCGCGGCGACCTTCATTCAGGGCAGCCAGGCGATCAACGCGGCCGGGCTCGGCGATGCCGATGTCTTCGCGCTGGCGGCCAAGGGCGGGGTGATGGGGGTGCAGGCGTTCTTCATCCGTGGCGGACAGAACTGGGGCCACCGCGCCTTCTTCCCGCGCCATACCGCCGACGTCGAGGAAGCGCAGGTACTCGCCAGCGTGATGCTGCAGTTTTACGAGGAGGTGCCGCCGCCGCCGACCATCCTCGTCGATCGCGACCTGTCCGAGCGCGAGCTGATCGAGGCGGCGCTGTCGGAAGTGGCAGGCCGCAAGGTGCGCGTCTCGATCCCCGAACGCGGCGACCGGCGCAAGCTGCTGGCTCAGGCCCAGCGCAACGCGGTCGAGGCACTGGAGCGGCGGCTGGCGGAGACCGGCACCAAGGCGCGGCTGGGCCGAGAGCTGGCCGAGTTCCTCGAACTCGAAGCCACACCGCAGCGGATCGAGGTCTACGACAACAGCCACATCCAGGGCACCAAGGCGGTCGGCGCGATGGTGGTCGCCGGGCCGGAGGGGTTTGAGAAGGGCCAGTACCGCAAGTTCAATATCCGCGAAGCCCAGACCAACGACGACTTCGCGATGATGCGCGAGGTGATGACGCGGCGGTTCCGCAGCTTCGGTGAGGGCGAGCCGGACACCCCGCCCAAGCCGGGCGGTCACGACGCCGTCCTTCCCGACCTGATCCTGATCGACGGTGGCAAGGGGCAGCTGTCCAGCGTCATGCGCGTGCTCCGCGACATCGGCATCGCTGATGACATTGCGGTGATCGGCATCGCCAAGGGGCCGCATCACGGGCGTGACGGGCGCGAGGTGTTCCACTTTCCCGACGGGCGCGAGAAGCAGCTCCCGGTCAACTCGCCGCTGTTGTTCCATCTCCAGAACCTGCGCGACGAGGTTCACCGCTATGTCATCGGCGCGCACCGGGCCAAGCGGTCCAAGGCGATCACAGCGAGCCCGCTCGATGAGATCCCCGGCATCGGCCCGGCCCGCAAGCGCGCGCTGCTGCTGCACTTCGGCACCGCCAGCAAGGTCCGCGCCGCCGCGCTGGAAGACCTGCGACGCGCCCCCGGTGTCAGCGCCACGGTGGCCCGCAAGATCTACGACTTCTACCACGCCGGCGGTTAGGGCCGGGGGTTGGAGCGGGGTTATCGACAATCTCCGTTCCCGAGTATCTTGACCGCCAACCTTCTTGCCCGCGCGGGCGGTGCGTGTCACACCCGCTCGATGACCACCCCCGAACCGCCCGCAGACGACGCCGCTCTGGTCACCGGGATCCGGGCGCTGCACGCGGCGGTCGAGCGGCTCGACACGCTGGCCGCCGCCCGGCTCGGGGTCGGGCGCAGCGACTGGCGCTGTCTTGCCCTGCTGACCCAGGGCCCGCTCGCACCGCGCGCCCTGATGCAGCGGCTCGGGCTCACCAGCGGCAGCGTCACCGCGCTGGTCGATCGGCTTGCGCAGCGCGGATTGGCCGAACGCCAGCCCGATCC
>DAIQNP010000084.1:0-3550 GCA_036788335.1 Erythrobacter sp. | reverse complement strand
ACTGGCCGTCGAGCGCCTTGCTCACCAGCACGTTGACTGACACCCGGCGGTTCTGCGCGCGCCCGGCTTCGGTGGTGTTGTCGGCCGCCGGATCGGCAGTCGCCATTCCGGTCGGGGTCAGCATCCGGTAGGGCTTCCATTTGCAGACCTGTTGCAGGTGGTTGACCACCGCTGCCGCGCGCTTTTCGCTCAGCGTCTGGTTCAATTCCTGGCTGCCGGTCGAATCGGTGTAGCCCAGCACCAGCATCAGCGAGTTTTCGTTGGCGTCGGCTTCGCGCGCCGTCGCGCACAGTTCCTCGCGTGCGCCGGGTTTGAGCACCGACTTGCCGGTGTCGAAATAGACGCTGGTGCTGGTCTTCAGATTGTACTTGTCGATATCGCCCAGCCGCCCGCGCAGCGCCTCGGTGGCGGCGGCATTGGACTGGATCGCCGCGCCCTGCTGCGCGAATTGCTGCGAGGTGCCGGCGCGGATCATGCTGGCGGTGTCGAGATCGCCGCTCTTGAAGCGCACTTCGCTGGCGACCAGCCCTTCGGCATATTGCACCGTCTTGACCGCGACCGGCAAGCCGTTGAGCAGCGCCGCCTTGTCCAGCGTCTTGCCGCCGATACCAAGGAAACCGCCGCTGGTGCGCACGCGGGTTTCGTCGTGCAGGGTGATAATGGTGTTGGCCCCGTCGTTGGTGGTGACCTGGATGCGATTGCCGTCGCGTGCGGTAATGATGCCGTCGAGTTCCGGCCCGCGCTCCATCTGCGACATCGGGGGAAGGTTGCCATAGACCGTGGTCAGCACATCGCTGTCGGTGGCGACTGCGCTTGTCGGGGCAGGCTGGGTCCCGGTCGGGGCCTGATCCTGAGACTGGCCCTGATATTGGCCCTGCGCCGATACCGCCAGCGGGGCGGCCAGCAGGGCAACGGCGAAAAGGGCTCGCGGCCCGGTAGTGGTGGTGAACATCGAATTCGCTCCTCGTGGCATTGCATACGCCTGTCCGACAGTCATTGCGCCATCGGTATCGAGGCGCTGGGTGTTCATCAACACCTTGCTGCCAGATGAACAGGCATGGCTGGCGCCGCTGGCTCACGACGAATCGGCGCGTGCCATGCGACGAACCGAGCCGCAAACCGTCCCCGCCGGGCCTTGTATGAGACACTTGAGACACTGTCCAAGGAACGAAAATCGGCCCCTCCGAAGGCACCGGATACACGATCGCAATTGCTGCGAGGTGGCGGCGCGAGACAGGCGGAGGACGCGGCGATCGGCATGAAGCGCAGCCTAGGTCGGCGCCGGTGCGGTAGGAAAGCGCGAACCTGCGTGTCCACTCCGCTGCCGCGCCCGGCCTGTGTCACCTGCGCCGCCCCGATGGCCGCGCCGCTCAGCTGCCGGTCTGTCCGGCAATCCAGCGGTCGATCTTTGTTTCCAGCACCGCCAGCGGCAGCCCTCCGGTGTTCAGCACCTGTTCGTGGAATGCCTTGATATCGAAGCGATCGCCCAGCCTGGTCTCGGCCCGTTCACGCAATTCCTGAATTTTCAGCGCGCCGATCTTGTAGGCCAGCGCCTGGCTGGGAATGGCGATGTAGCGTTCCACTTCGGCCACGACTTCGGTGCGGGTCATGCCCGAATTTTCCAGCATGAAGTCGATCGCGCGTTCGCGGCTCCAGCCCTTGGCGTGAAGGCCCGTGTCCACCACCAGCCGCATCGCCCGCAGCTGTTCGTCCTGCAAGGTGCCATAGCGGTTCCAGGGATCCTCGTAGAAACCCATCTCGAAGCCCAGCGTCTCGGCATACAGCGCCCAGCCTTCGATAAAGGCGGTGGTCCCGCCGAACCGCATGAAGGCAGGCAGATCCTCGTTCTCCTGCGCCAGGCTGATCTGGAAATGGTGCCCCGGCGCGCCTTCGTGCAGATAGAGCGTGACATTGCCGGTGGTCAGCCGGCTCGGCAGGTCATAGGCGTTGAAATAGAAGGTGCCCGGCCGCGATCCGTCGGGCGTGCCGGGCTGGTAGGACCCGCCCGCACTGAACTGTTCGATCGAGGGATCATAGGGTTCGATCTTCAGCGCGCTCTTGGGGATCAGCGAGAAGTAGTCGGCGATCTTGGTGTCGACTTGCTTGCCGATGTCGTAATAGGATTGGGTCAGCGCCTCGCGGCTTTCCGGCTGGAACTTGGGATCGGTGCGGACATAGTCGAAGAACTGGTTGAGCGTGCCGTCGAAGCCGACTTCGGCCTTGATTTTTTCGAGCTCGGTCTTGATCCGCGCGACTTCCGTGAGCCCCAGCTGGTGGATCGTTTCGGCATCGAGCGGCAGGGTGGTGGTGCTCTCGATCAGCTGGGCATATAGTTCCGCGCCGCCCTTCATCTGCGACAATCCCACCTCGTCGCGTGCAACCGCCAGATATTCGTCGCGCAGGAAATCGCGCAGCCGGGCGTGGACGGCGTAGATTTCGCCGGTCTTGGCTTCGTAAGCAGCGGTCAGGCGGGCCTTGTCGGCATCGCCAATGTCTTCGGGGAAATTCTGGACCGGCCCCATGAACTGCGAATCTGCCAGCGGGATCGCCAGCTGGGTATCGAGCTGGGCAATGACATTGCCGATCGTCAGTTTGGTCTCCACCACGCCGCTTTCCATGCCTTCGCGGAACTTGGTGATCGCGCGGTCGGTGATGGCGATGTAATCGTCGTGGCGGGCCAGATTGTCCTCGTAATGGGCGAGGGTCTTGAACGGGGCAGCGCCGTTGCCGCTGGCGAAATTGGGGTAGAAGGTGTGGAAGCCGGAAAAGTGGTTGACCGGGCGCACCTCGGTCAATTCGCGGATGCGGTCGGTCGCGCCCTTGAGCGCATGCTGTTCGTTATAGGCGAAGACATCATAGGCGAGGGCATCGGTGGGCGACAGTTTGGCGCGGTCGATCTGGGCCAGCAGCGCAAGGTTGAGCCGGGTGTCGAGCCGGTCGGCAAGGAAGGCGGAATCGGTCAGGTAATCGCCCAGCCGATCGGCATTGGTATCGTCGCCGCGGAACAACCGGCTGAGCGGGTTGAGGGCCAGCTCGCGCGCGTCGGCTTCGGCGAACAGCGCGAACAGCTTCTCGCGTTCAGACTGCTGTTCGGCGGCGCTGGCCGCAGGGGCAGGCGTATGGTGGTCGGCCAGCGCGGGGGCGGCGGTGAGCAACAGCGCCGAGGTGGCGGCGAGCATGGTGCGGATCGTCATGATGGAATGTCCCCGAGGCGTGTCATGATAAAGGCGCAAGCCTAGGTCGCGCGCGGGCGCCGGGCAAGCATCGCCATGACGAAGGGGCGAGCCGTCTCGACCGGGGGCGAGCGGTCAGGCGGCGCGGCTGGAGGCCAGCGCGGCGTCGGCGCGCAGCCGGTCGTGTTCGGTCCACACCGAATGCGTGCCCGAACACAGCTTGTGCGGCAGCGCGAGGCGGCAGATCGGGCCTTTGGCAATGTCAGCCGCGTCGAGGATGGCGCATTCGGATGAGCCGGTGTTCTCGTCGATCAGGAAGGTCACCAGATACCCATCGTCCTCCGCGAGTCCTTGTTGGCCTACCGCTGCGCTACTTG
>DAIQNP010000083.1:3981-9389 GCA_036788335.1 Erythrobacter sp. | reverse complement strand
GATCTGGCGGTGGCCGCCGCGCTGGTGGCCGCGCTGGCCGACCGGCCGCTGCCCGACAAGGCGGCGTGGTTCGGCGAGGTCAGCCTCGCGGGTGAGGTCCGCCCGGTCGCCCATGCCGGGCTGCGGCTGCGCGAAGCGGCCAAGCTGGGCTTTACCCGCGCCTATGGCCCGGCCGGAGGAGATGCGGGCGCTGACGGCGCAGCCAACGCAGGCTTGCGCGGAATTTCCGCACTTGCGAACCTCGTTGACCAGGTGATGGGCAACGCATAGACCTCGGCGTCATGGCAGGCCTCGACATTCTGGTTTTGATCATCGTCGCAGTAGCGGCGATCGGCGGTTTCATGCGCGGGCTGGTGCAGGAAGTGCTCTCGCTCGCCTCATGGGTGCTGGCAGCGATTTCCATCCATTACCTTCACTCCGAACTGACCGACGGGCTGCGGGTCGTCTACAACACCGAACAGACCACACCGGTCCTCGCCTTCGTGCTGCTGTTGCTGATTCCCTATGCGGCGATGAAGGTGATCGCCAGCAACGCCAGCGGAGCATCGGACGGCGCGGTGCTGGGACCGATCGACAGGGTGCTCGGATTTGGCTTCGGCGGGGTCAAGGGCGCGCTGATCGCGGTGTTCGCCTTTTCGCTGCTGGCGCTCAGCTTCGATCCACAGTGGGGGTACAAGGGTCGGCCCAACTGGATCACCTCGGCGCGCACCTATCAGGCGGTCGATTCCTTCTCGCGCGAACTGGTCACCATGATCGCGATCCGGCGCGAGAACCTGCGCCGCGAATCCGAGGATCAGGAGGCGGCAGTGTCCCGGTTCGGCGGCTGACCCGGTGCGTGAAGCGATGACTGCTGCCCGCCCTCCGGTGCTCTACACTCCCGACCTGCTGGCGCTGGCGACCGATCTGGCGCGATTCCCGCTGGCTTCCGATCTGCCGCTGCATGCCGAGGCGCGGTCGCGAACCTGCGGCAGCGTGATCGCGGTGGGGCTGGAACTGGGCGAGGACGCTGCGATCCGCCGGATCGGGATGCAGGTCACCGCCTGCGCCATCGGGCAGGCTTCGGCGGCGCTGCTGGCGCGATCGGTCGCGGGGCGCGATGCTGGCGCGGTGGAAGCGGCCGCCGAAGGGATCGCGGCCTGGCTGGCGGGCGATGGCGCCTTGCCCGACTGGCCCGATCTGGCCCTGCTCGCACCCGCACAGGCCCACAAGGGCCGCCACGGCGCGCTGCTGCTGCCGTGGACGGCCGCCGCCGAGGCGCTTTCAACCCGCGCGGGCCAAGGCTAGGACACAGGCGAGGATCGCCCGACGTTACTGGGCCAATGGGGAATACGGGACATGGCAGAAGCCCAGGCGCTTGCACTGCGCGAGCCGAGCGAGAAGGAAATTCGGCTGGTCATCGGCGCATCGAGCGCCGGGACCATCTTCGAATGGTACGATTTCTTCATCTATGGCACGCTCGCCTACATTCTCAAGGACGCGTTCTACGCCACTGATAACGAAACGCTGGGCCTGCTGCTGGTGTGGTCGACCTTCGCGGTCGGCTTTGCTTTCCGGCCACTGGGCGCAATCCTGTTCGGCTTTCTGGGGGACAAGCTGGGGCGCAAGTACACCTTCCTCGTCACTGTCACGCTGATGGGGATCGCCACCGCAGGGGTCGGCCTGATCCCCACGGTCGACACCATAGGCATGGCCGCCCCGATCATCGTGATCGTGCTGCGGGTCTTGCAGGGCCTTGCGCTGGGCGGTGAATACGGCGGCGCGGCGATCTATGTCGCCGAACACGCCCCGCCGGAAAAGCGCGGCTTCTACACCAGCTTCATCCAGGCAAGCGTCGCGGGCGGGTTCGTGCTGTCGATCATCGTGGTGCTGGCCTGCCGCGCGCTGATCCCGGCCGATGCCTTTGCCGCATGGGGCTGGCGGGTGCCGTTCCTGCTGTCGATCATCCTGCTCGCAATTTCGCTGTGGATGCGGCTCAAGCTGTCGGAAAGCCCCGTGTTCCAGGCGATGAAGGAGGCGGGCGAGACCTCGGGCAATCCCTTCGTGGAAAGCTTCACCTATCCCGGCAACGGGAAGCGCATCTTCGTCGCGCTGTTCGGGATCACCGGCATCCTGACGACGATCTGGTACACCGCGTTCTTTTCCGGGATGAGTTTCCTGCGCGGGCCGATGCATGTCGACGACCTGACCGTCGAACTGGTGCTGCTGGTGTCGGGCCTGATCGTGATGAGCTTCTACATCGTGGTCGGCAAGTGGTCGGACCGGATCGGGCGCAAGCTACCGATCATCATCGGGGCCGGCCTGACGCTGGCGCTCTTGTTCCCGCTGTTCTGGATGATGGGCAGCTTCGCCAACCCCGGCCTTGCCGCTGCGGCCGAGCGGACGCCGATCGTGGTCAGCGGGCCAGCCTGCCAGACCGATCCCTTCGCCGAGCTGTTCAAGCGCGAACAGACCGCGTGCGGCAAGGTGCTGGAGACGCTGACCGCATCGGGCGTGCCTTACACCCTGACAGCAGGCGAGACGTTGACGGTGACGGCGGGCCGGGAGCCGCTCGCCATCGACCCGTCCTGGCTGGATGATGGCGCGGCGCGGCGGGCGGGCATCCACACCGCGCTCGCGCCCTATGGCTTCGATTTCGACAAGCAGCGCCCCGCGCCCGCCAACCTTCTGGGCATCATTGCGATCCTGCTGGCGCTGGGGGCGCTTTCGGCGCTGACCTACGGCTCGGTCGCGGCGCTGCTGAGCGAGATGTTTCCGCCGCGCATCCGCTATTCCTCGATGTCGATTCCCTACCACATCGGGGCAGGCTATCTCGGCGGCTTCCTGCCATTGATTGCAGGCGTGATCGTGGCCAGCACCGGCAATATCTACTCGGGCCTGTGGTATACTTGGGTCGTGGTCGCCTTCGGGCTGGCAGTGGCGTGGTGGGGGCTGCCCTCCGGTCCGCCGACAGATTTCGCCGATGATTGACGCTCATCCTGCAAGCCCGGCGCCCACCTTGCGCCTGACGGTCGACACCGACGCGCTCGCGGCCAACTGGCGCACGCTCGATCGGCTTTCCGGCAGCGCGAGCGCAGGCGCGGCGGTGAAGGCGGACAGCTACGGCCTCGGCGTCGATGCTTGCGTGCCGATCCTGCGCGATGCGGGGTGCAAGGCGTTCTTCGTGGCCCATTGGAGCGAGGTGCCGGCGGTGATCCGCCATGTCCCGGCAGCGCAGGTGGCGGTGCTGCATGGCCCTTTGAGCCGCGCCGATTGCGACTATGCCCGAGCGACCGGCGCGGTGCCGGTGATCAATTCGCTTGAACAGGCAGGGCTGTGGCAGGCGGCGGGCGGCGGGCGGTGCCACCTGATGATCGACACCGGCATCAACCGGCTCGGCATCGCTGCCGGGGAGGCGGGCGACCCGCGTATCGCCGCGCTCGATGTCGACATCCTGCTGAGCCACCTCGCCTGCGCGGACGAGGACAGCGCCATGAACCCGCGCCAGCTGGCCGCTTTCCGCACCGCAAGCGCCTGCATCCCTCACCGCCGACGGAGCCTCGCCAACAGTGCCGGGATCGCGCTGGGGAGCGATTACGCCTTCGATCTCACCCGCCCCGGCCTTGCGCTTTACGGCGGCGTGCCGCGCTCCGAATTGGCGGATAGGATCCGCCCCGTCGCGCAGGTCGAGGCGCAGATCCTCCAGACCCGCGATGTGCGAACCGGCGAGAGCGTCGGCTACAATGCCCTTTTCACTGCGTCCGGCCCGATGCGGGTCGGCACGGTATCGCTCGGCTATGCCGACGGCTTCCTGCGCAGCCGCGGACCCGGCAATGCGCTGAGCCACGCTGGCCGTGCGCTCCCGATCCTCGGCAAGGTGTCGATGGACATGGTGGTCGTCGATCTTGCCGCCGCGCCTGACCTGCGCGCCGGTGACTGGTTGCAGGTGCCGTGGAACGTCGCTGATGCTGCACAGCAAAATGCCTTGTCGCAATACGAGATGCTCACTGTCACGGGCGGACGCCTGCGCCCTCGATAGCCTGCCTGTCAGGCGCGTGTTGCGCCGCAGCGTGTGCAAGTGCTAAGACGAGCAATTGGGAGCAGCGACAGGACAAACATTGTGGCAGGTAAGGCGAAGGCATCTGGTGAGGCCGGTGAGGCGATCACCATCAAGAAATACGCCAACCGGCGGCTCTATAACACGTCCTCGTCAAGCTATATCACGCTGGAAGATCTCGCGCAGATGGTGCGCGACAATGTCGAATTTCAGGTGCTCGATGCCAAGAGTGGCGATGACATCACTCATGCGATCCTGACCCAGATCATCATGGACGAAGAGGCCAATGGCGAACAGATGCTGCCCGTCAGCTTCCTGCGCCAGCTGATCGGCATGTACGGCAATTCGATGCAGGCGATGATGCCGTCCTACCTCGAAGCCAGCATGGCCAACTTCCGCGACAATCAGGCCAAGATCCGCGAAGCCTTCGAAAAGGGCATGACCAGCAATCCCTTCACCGCGATCCATGAAACCAACATCGCGATGATGCGTGCGGCGGCTGACGTGTTCATGCCCGGCATCAGCAAGGCCAAGGACAAGCCTGTCGCACCGGCCGACGACGAACTGGCCGCGCTGCGCGATCAAATGGCCCTGATGCAGAAGAAGCTGGACGAGCTCGGCAAATAACGCAATCGGGCGGCGCTTGCGGCGTGCGCCGCCTTCATCGATTCAGGAATCCGACAGTGTCCAACATCCGCCACGCGCTCACCGTCAAGCGCGAAGACGACTTTGCCAAGTGGTACCAAGAAGTCATCAGCGCCGCCGACCTCGCCGAGGAATCGGGCGTGCGCGGCTGCATGGTGATCAAGCCGTGGGGCTACGGCATCTGGGAGCGCATCCAGCGCCTGATGGACGACCGGATCAAAGCGGCGGGCGTACAGAATTGCTATTTCCCGCTGTTTATCCCGCTCGCCAACTTCACCCGCGAGGCCGAGCACGTCGAAGGCTTCGCCAAGGAAATGGCGGTCGTCACCCACCACCGCCTGATTTCCGATGGCAAGGGCGGGTTGATCCCCGATCCCGCCGCCAAGCTCGAAGAACCGCTGGTGGTGCGCCCTACTTCGGAAACGATCATTGGCGATGCGATGGCGCGCTGGATCCAGTCGTGGCGCGACCTGCCGCTGCTGACCAACCAGTGGGCCAACGTGGTGCGCTGGGAAATGCGCACGCGGATGTTCCTGCGCACCAGCGAATTCCTCTGGCAGGAGGGCCATACCGCACACGAAACCCGCGAACAGGCGCTCGCCGAAACGCACCGCGCGCTGGAAATGTACCGCGCCTGCGCCGAGGACGATCTCGCGCTCCCGGTTATCGCGGGCGAGAAGCCTGAGAACGAACGCTTTCCCGGCGCGGTCGAAACCTGGAGCATCGAGGC
>DAIQNP010000083.1:0-3971 GCA_036788335.1 Erythrobacter sp. | reverse complement strand
GGGCGCCCTGCAGAGCCTGTGCATCGAGGCGATGATGCAGGACGGCAAGGCGCTGCAAGCGGGCACCAGCCACTATCTCGGCACCAATTTCGCGCACGCGGCGGGCATCCAGTTTCAGGATCGTGAAGGCAGTCAGCAGTTCTGCCACACCACCAGCTGGGGCGTTTCGACGCGGCTGATCGGCGGGGTGATCATGACCCACGGCGATGATGATGGCTTGCGCGTGCCGCCCGCCATCGCGCCGCAGCAGATCGTCATCATCCCGATGTTGCGCGAGGCGCCCGAGGATGCCGAGCTGATCGCCTATTGTGAGGCCGTGCGCGCCGCTTTGGCCGCGCAGTCCGCGCTGGGCGAACGCATCCGTGTGTTGCTCGATCTGAAACCGGGCAAGGCCGCCGCCAAGCGCTGGGACTGGGTCCGCAAGGGCGCGCCCATCATCGTCGAGGTCGGCCCGCGCGACATGGCCGAAGGCAAGCTCGCCGTGCTGCGCCGCGACCAGTTGTGGAACGCCGCCAACGGCAAGCCCGCCTTCACCTACCCCGCCCACGGCGATTTCGCCGCCGAGGCAGGCGCACTGCTCGAAGCGATCCAGTCGGCGCTGTATGACGAGGCGCGCACCCGGCGCGATGCCAACATCACCCGCGGCGTGACCGAGTGGGCGGCTGTCGCCGATCACTTCGACAAGGGCGGCAAGTATCCCGGCTGGGTCGAGGTCGAATGGGCCAAGCCCACCGGAGCCGCGCTGGATGCGGTGGTGGAAAAGCTGAAGGCCTTGAAGCTCACCATCCGCAACGTGCCGCGCGGCGGCGATGCAGCCACTGGTGCCTGCATCTTCACCGGCGAACCCGCCAGCGAACGCATCCTGGTGGCGCGCGCCTATTGATCCTTCGCGCGCCCCCGCCTGCGCGGGGATGGAGGAAGGTTGCAATATGTCACGGTTCCGGCGAAACCCGCTGTCATGATCAAACGCGCCCTGCTGCTCGCCGCCTTCCTCGCCAACCCGCTCGCCGCCCAAGATACCGCCGCCCCGGCGGACGACCCCGGCACGCAGGTGTCCGAAGCCCGGCTGCGCTCCGATATGGATACCATCGTCGCCTTCGGCACCCGCCATACCCTGTCGACGCAAACCGATCCCGAACGCGGGATCGGCGCGGCGGTCGACTGGGCGCTGGCAGAGTTCCGCCGCATCGGCGGCGCTTGCGGCGAGTGTCTCGAGGTGCAGGCGGTCGGCCGTCAGGTCGAACCCGACGGACGGCGCATTCCGCAGCCGACCCTGATCCGCAACGCGGTCGCGATCCAGCGCGGGACCGAGCGACCTGACGAGGTCATCATTGTCCAGGCCCATTACGACAGCCGCGTCAGCGACGTGCAGAATGCGACCGCCGCCGCTCCCGGAGCCAATGACGACGGGTCGGGCAGCGTCATGGTGCTGGAGGCCGCACGCATCCTGTCGCAGCGGCAATACCCCTCGACCATCATCTTCGCGCTGCTGTCGGGAGAGGAACAGGGGCTCTACGGCGCAGGCATCCTCGCCGACTGGGTCGAAGCTAAGGGGATGACGGTCAAGGCCGTGCTCAACAACGACATGATCGGCAATTCCTGCGGATCGGACGGCTTCTGCGATGCCGAGCATGTGCGGGTCTTCTCCGAGGGGCTGCGCGCCGATTCCACCCCCGAACTGCGCGCCAGCCAGCGCCGTTTCGGCGGGGAGAACGATGCGCCGGGCCGCAACCTGTCACGCTGGCTCGCCGATCTCGCAGAGCGTTATCCTGACGGGATGCAGGTGCGGCAAGTTTGGCGGACCGATCGCATGGGGCGCGGCGGCGACCAGATTCCCTTCCTCGACAAGGGCTATCCCGCGGTCCGCGTGACTGTGGCGGTGGAGGATTACGAACACCAGCACCAGGACCTGCGGGTCGAGGACGGCATCACCTATGGCGACACGGTGGACGAACTCGACTGGACCTACCTGACCCGCGCCAGCGTGCTCAATGTGCGGGCGCTTCATGCGCTGGCGCTGGCACCGATGCCGCCCAGGGTGACGGCGGATGCGGCGGTCCGGGTGGATACCGGCATTGCGTGGGACCCGGTGGCGGGGGCGACCTCCTATGCGATTCACAAGCGCCGGACCGATGCGCCCTATTGGGACGCGGATGAAGCCATATCGGTCGAGGCCCCGGCCACCGAAAAGGCGCTGGCCCTTCGCGGGGACGACTGGTTGTTCGGGGTGGCGGCCTGTGCGGGCGACTATTGCTCGCCGGTGTCCAGCGCGGTTCCGGGCGGAGCCTTCGCGCCGGTGGCAAAAGACTGACACAGGATTTCGACAAGTCATCTTCAAAGCGCTAAGGGCAGGATCATGCCCAAACCTCCCAAGCTGCCCCAAGGTATGCCGACCGCCAAACAGGTGCTCGATTTCATCCAGTCTTCCGACATTCCCGCCGGCAAGCGCGAGATCGCCAAGGCGTTCGGGCTGAAGGGGCAGGAGAAGATCAAGCTTAAGGCCCTGCTAAAAGACATGGCCGAGGAAGGCCTGATCGACGGCAAGAAGACCGCTTTCCACCGCATGGGCGGCGTGCCCAAGGTCACAACGCTCAAGATCGTCGCGATCGAGGACGGTGAGCTGATCGCCGAGCCCGACAATTGGGACCCCGAAGCTCCAGGCAATGCGCCGCGGCTCACCGTCCGCGAACCGCGCCCGCGCCCGGGTGTGAAGCGACCGCCTGCGCTCAAGCGCGGCGACCGGGTGCTGGCCCGAACCGAGGAGACCGACAGCGGCTGGATCGCGCACCCGATGAAGAAGCTGCCCTCGCGCACCGAAGGGCTGATGGGCGTGGTCGAGATCGACAAGACCGGCAAGGCCTGGCTTGCCCCCGTCGACAAGCGCGTGCGCCAGTCCGCGCCGATTGCCGATGTGGGCGAGGCCGAGGAAGGCCAGCTGGTGATCGCCGAGCGTGTCGGCCGTTCCGAACGCGCCGGGGTGAAGGTGATCGAGGTCATCGGCGATCCGCTCGCCTCGCGTTCTTTCAGCCTGATTGCGATTGCCAAGCACGGCATCCCGAATGTCTTCCCGGAAGAGGCGCTGGAAGAAGCGCCGCGCGCAGCGAAACTGAAGCTCTCCGAAAAAGCCCGCGAAGACCTGCGGCACCTGCCCATCGTCGCGATCGACCCCGCCGACGCGCGCGACCATGATGATGCGATCTGGGCCGAACCGGACGGGCAGGGCGGATTCAACGCCGTGGTCGCCATCGCCGATGTGTCATTCTACGTGCGCCCCGGCTCGGCGCTGGATCGCGAGGCAAGGAAGCGCGGCAATTCGGTCTATTTCCCCGACCGGGTGGTGCCGATGCTGCCGGAAATCCTGTCGGCCGATGTCTGTTCGCTCAAGGAGGGCGAGGACCGCGCGGCGATGGCCTGCCACCTCCATATCAACCCCGACGGCAAGGTATCGAGCTTCCGCTTCACCCGCGCATTGGTGCGGATCGCGCACAACATCGCCTATGAGGACGCGCAGAAGGCGGTCGATAGCGGCGCCCCGCCGGACTACCTCGCCAATCTGTGGGAGGCATGGAAGGCGCTGTCCGCCGCCCGCGATGCGCGCGATCCGCTGGCGCTCGAACTGCCCGAACGCCGCGTGGTGCTGAACGAACAGGGGCAGATTGCCGAGATCGCGCTGCGCGAACGGCTCGATGCGCACCGCGTGGTCGAGGATTTCATGATCGCCGCCAATGTCGCGGCGGCCAAGGCGCTGGAGGCAAAGACCGCGCCGGTCGTCTACCGCATCCACGAACCGCCGAGCCGGGAGAAGCTGATCGCCTTGCGCGATTACCTCGCCACGATGGACAAAAAACTGGCGCTGGGTCAGGTGGTGACGCCGGGCCTGTTCAACCGGATGCTGAAGGACGTGACCGACGAGGCGGAAAAGGCGCTGGTGATGGAGGCGGTGCTGCGCAGCCAGACGCAGGCCTATTACG
>DAIQNP010000082.1:0-9641 GCA_036788335.1 Erythrobacter sp. | reverse complement strand
CAGCCTCAAGCCCGCAGGCGGCATCCCCGGCGATGCGACCGCCGAGCAGATGCGCGTCGTCGCACGCCTCGCGCGCGATTACAGCTTCGACGAACTGCGGGTGATGCACACCCAGAACCTGCTGCTGCCCCATGTGCGGATCGCCGATCTTCATGCGGTGTGGTCGGCACTTGACGCCGCCGGAATGGGCGCGCCCAACATGGACACGATCGAGGACATCATCGCCTGCCCGGGCCTCGATTATTGCAGCCTTGCCAACGCCCGCTCGATCCCGCTCGCCCAGCGCATCTCCGAACGCTTCGCCGAATCCGGGCGCACCGAGGTGGTTGGCGAATTGAAGCTGAAAATCTCGGGCTGCATCAACGCCTGCGGGCACCACCATGCGGGCCACATCGGCATCCTCGGGGTCGACAAGAAGGGCAAGGAGAACTTCCAGCTCTCGCTCGGCGGCAGCGAGGCCGAGGACGTCAGCTTGGCCAAGATCACCGGCCCCGGCTTCGACGAGGACGGCGTGATCGCCGCAGTCGAGAAGGTCACCGACGTCTACCTCGCAAGCCGCGCCGAGGGCGAGCGTTTCCTCGATACCTACCGCCGCATCGGCATGGAGCCGTTCAAGGAGGCATTGTATGGCTGAAGCCAATGACCCTGCCCGGGAGGGGCTCGGCACCTCCCCCGACGAGGTCCAGTTCCGGTTCCGTGATGATGAGCCGGTCGATCATGGCACGGTGACGGTCGATGCCGCGCTGGAACAGACCAACGCCAATGCCGTGCGGATCGAGCCGGGCGATGATGCGCGGCTGTTGCTGCCGTTCCTTGATCGGCTGGCGCTGGTCGAGGTCAACTTCCCCGGCTTCGGCGACGGGCGCGGCTATTCCGCCGCCCGCATCCTGCGCGAAGCGGGCTACACCGGCGAATTGCGCGCGGTCGGCGATGTTCTGATCGACCAGCTTTCGCACATGCGCCGCTGCGGGTTCGACAGCTTCGCCCCCGACAAGCGGCTCGACGAGGACGACGCTGCCCGCGCTTTTGCCACGTGGGAAAACGTCTATCAGCGCGCGGCCGATGCGCGCCGCACCATTGCAGATCAGCGCCATGAGGCCTGACCTGTCAGCCGCCCGCGCCGCCAACGCTTCGGGCCGGACCCGCGACACGCTCGACCTCGCGCCGCGTTTCACCGAGCATGACGCGGTGCGGCTCAACAACATGTTCCGCGGGTCCTCGACGCAGGAAATGCTCGAAGCGGTCATCCGGGACGGGTTGGCGGGCGATCTCGCGGTGGTATCGAGCTTCGGCGCGGAAAGCGCGGTGCTGCTGCATCTGGTCGCCAGTGTCGATCCTGCGGTGCCGGTGCTGTTCCTCGACACGGGCAAGCACTTCGCCGAAACGCTGACCTACCGCGATACGCTGGTGGAACGGCTCGGGCTCAATCTGGTGGTGCTGACGCCGGACCCGGCCGATCTGGCGGCAAAGGATGAAAGCGGCCTGCGCTGGTCCTACGATCCCGACGGCTGCTGCGACATCCGCAAGGTGCGCCCGCTGGAAACCGCGCTGAGCCAGTTCGATGCGAGCTTCACCGGCAGGAAGGCGTTCCAGTCATCGACCCGCGCCAACCTGCCGCGCTTCGAGGTCGACACCAGCGACGCGCAGGGGCGCTTCAAGATCAATCCGCTGATCGACTGGACCGCAGCGGACATCACTGCCCATTTTGCCGCTCATGACCTGCCGCGCCATCCGCTGGTCGCACGCGGCTTCCCCTCGATCGGGTGCGAGCCCTGCACCTACAAGGTCGCGCCGGGCGAAGACCCGCGCTCGGGCCGGTGGAAGGGCTGGGACAAGAGCGAATGCGGCATCCACAAGCCGGGCGAAGAGCCGTTCCTGTAGCGGCCAGATTTTAGCGTTTGATAGACATTTCAGGCGAATAGCCACGCTTGGAGACTTCAGGGTCAATCAGCGTGTAGCCTCTTACAATCAAGGCCTGTTTGAGCAGATCGGGTGCCTGAAGACCCGGAATGTAAAGCTGCATCACGTCCGACGTGCTGAGCCGGGACGGATTGATCATGCTGACCACGCTAAGGCTTTCAGCATAAGCGGGTTTCCCCTTGCCAGTATAGGCTGCGAGCGGTGAACGCGTCCGGGCTTGTATCAGCAACGACATCTTGCTCCATTCAATCGGTACCGCGCACAAATCACGCATCGCGGTGGGCAAGGGTTTGCCGCTGGCATCAGCATAAGCTTCGACGATCTTGTAATTGGGAAAATCAAGCCACCACGCACCTGCCGCGGCATGATGGACAAACGGAGCGTTGGCAAAGCGAACGAGTGTCGTGCCAGAAGGAATGATGATCGCGCGCGGAGAGATCATGCCGCCGTTGCTGGCATGGATCATGATCTGCCCATCGGGGCCAAGCACATCGCCGGGAACCGGAGTTGACGACGGCACCGGATTTTGTCCCTGCGCAATCCGCAGGCTTTCGGGCCGGTCAAAATAATCCTGATTGAGTGCCTTCATCTTGCCCCCGCATCCAACAGCAATCCCCATGCCGGAAAATGGTGGCAAATTCTTGACTCGGCAAGATGAAAAGCGCCTCCCTGCTAAAGCCAGCCGACCTGCTTGTACCATCCCGCCGTCGCGCGCAGCCCGTCCTCGCCCGCAATCGTCGGCTGCCATACCCCGGACGGCACCTTGCGGTCCGACCTCGCGACCCAGTTGGGATGGCACATGTAGCCCACCCGGTCGGGCGTCAGCTTGGCCTGGTCGCCCCGCAGCAGGCGGTCGGCACTGGCGGCGGCTTCGAGCATCGGGCGCGGCAGGTGCGGCGCGAAAACGGCGCGGCGGCCCACCGCCCGGCCGATCGCCTGTGCCAGTTCCTTGTGACTCCACCCGCCCTCGCGCCCGTCGTCCGGCTCGTAGGTCTGCTTGCGGGTCGGGGCGGCGGTCCCGGCCAGTGCCACCAGCAGCGCGGCCAGATCATCGGCATGGATGATCGAACTTGCCCCGCCCGGTGGCAAGGGGACAAAGCCCCATCTGGCGGTCCGGAACATATCGAGATAATCCACATCACGCGGGCCATAAACGCCCGGCGGACGCACCGTTGTCCAGTCGAGCCCGCTCGCCTCGACCAGCGTCTCGGCCCGCATCTTGGATGCGCCATAGGCCGACAGGTCGGGTTTGCGTGCCGCCAGCGAGGAGACGAACACCAGCCGCCGCAGCCCGGCCGCCTTGATCGCGGCGATGACATTGGCGGTGCCGATGACATTGGCGGCCTCGAATTGCGAGGGATCGGGGGTGTTGGTCAGCCCTGCGACGTGGAGCACCGCATCGGCATCCGCGACCAGCGCAGCCAGCGCAGCGGTATCGGAGAGATCGCCGCGCACCCAGTGGATGCCCGCGCGCGCCGCCGGATCGCGCCGCGCCAGAGCGCGAACCTGATGGCCTGCTGCCAACGCCGCGTCCAGCACCGCGCTGCCGACGAACCCGGTCGCGCCGGTAATCGCCAAAAGGCTCACAGCAGCACCAGATGATCCCGGTGGATCACGCAGGAACGCGGCGAATACCCCAAACGCTCGGCCTGCTCCTCGGCGCGCTTGCCGGCGATCAACTGCATGTCGGCGGCGTCATATTCGGCAAGGCCCTGCGCCAGCCGGTCACCCTTGAGGCTCGCCACGGCGACCAGATCGCCGCGCCGGAAATTGCCCGACACACCGATCACGCCCGCCGCCAGCAGGCTCGCCCCGCCCTTCAGGGCATCGGCACAACCGGCGTCCACCTGCAACTCGCCCGCCGGGGCCAGCCGGCCGCCGAGCCACGCCTTGCGCGCCGAATCCGCCCGCACCGGCAGGAACAGCGTCCCGGTTCCCGCCGCCAACGCCCGGGCAATCGGCGCGTCATGCGTGCCGTTGAGGATCGCCAGCGCAATCCCCGCCCGCGTCGCGATCTGGGCGGCCTGCAATTTCGATACCATCCCGCCCGATCCCAGGCCCGACGACGACGCCCCGCTCGCCATCGCCTTCACTTTCGGCGTCACGGCCTTGACCACCGGCACCAGCACCGCGCCGGGCTGGCGCGGGTCGCGATCGTAGAGCCCGTCGATATCCGAAAGCAGCAGCACCAGATCGGCATTGGCCGCCTGCGCCACGCGGGCGGCCAGCCGGTCGTTGTCGCCGAAACGGATGACCTCGGTGGCAACCGAATCGTTCTCGTTGATGATCGGGATCGTGTCCGCTTCCATCAGCCGATCGAGCGTCGCCGAGACATTGAGGTAGCGCCGCCGCTCCTCAAGGTCGCCCAGCGTCAGCAGGATCTGCGCGGCCGTGATCCCCTCGGCACCCAGCGCGCGCGACCACAGGTCGGCCAGCCCGATCTGGCCCACCGCCGCAGCGGCCTGCGCATCGGCGAGGCTGCCGCGTCCGCCGGCTTCCCATCCCAGCCGCGCCGCGCCCAGCGCAATCGCGCCCGAACTCACCACGATCACCTCGGTACCGCCGCGCCGCCGCGCCGCAAGGTCGGCCGCCATGTGCCCCAGCCAGCGCTCCCGCGCCTGCCCGCCGCCGACCAGCAGGGCAGAGCCGATCTTGACCACGATCCGCCGCGCAGCGGTGATATCCGAAAGCTTTTTCAACATCGGCGAATCACAACGGCGACCACTCGCTGGCGTCGTCCTCATTTTCGACCTCGACTGCCTTGGTCTCGGTCGCGGTGCGATCCGGCAGGTAGCCGAGCACCGCGTCGAGCAGTTCCGCAATTCCCGCTCCGGTCGCCCCGGACATGGCGAACACCTTGTCCGCGCCGGCCGCCAGCAGTTCAGACCGGAAGCCGTCGACCAGTTCGGCATCGGCCAGATCGAGCTTGTTGAGCACCACCAGACGCGCCTTGTCCTCGAGACCCGCGCCGTAAGCCGCCAGTTCCTCCTCGACCACACGCATGGCTTCGGCGGGATCGGCATCTTCGGTGCCGGTAATGTCGATCAGGTGGATCAGCACCCGGCAACGTTCAATGTGGCCCAGAAACCGGTCGCCGATCCCCGCGCCATCGGCCGCGCCTTCGATCAGGCCGGGAATGTCGGCGATCACGAATTCACGGCCCTTGTGCCGCACCACGCCCAGTTTCGGCACCAGCGTGGTGAAGGCATAGTCGCCGACCTTGGCCTGGGCGTTGCTGACGGCGTTGATGAAGGTCGATTTGCCCGCATTGGGCAGGCCGACCAGCCCCACGTCGGCCAGCAGCTTGAGCCGCAGCCACACCCACATCTCCGTGCCGATGATGCCCGGCTGGTGCTGGCGCGGGGCGCGGTTGGTCGAGGTCTTGTAACTGGCATTGCCGCGCCCGCCCATTCCGCCTTCGACCAGCACCACGCGCTGGCCGATTTCGGTGAAGTCGGCCAGCACCTCTTCCTTGTCCTCGGACAGGATCTGCGTGCCGACCGGCACTTCGATCACCAGCGGCTTGGCCGAAGCGCCGGTTCGGTCCTTGCCCATGCCATGCCCGCCGCGCGGCGCCTTGAAATGCTGGGTGTAGCGAAAGTCGATCAGGGTGTTGAGACCGGACACCGCGACGAACACGATGTCTCCGCCGCGCCCGCCGTCGCCGCCGTCGGGACCACCATATTCGACGTATTTTTCGCGCCGGAAGCTGACGGCACCGGGGCCGCCGCCGCCGGACTTCACATAGATCTTGGCCTGGTCGAGGAAATGCATGGGTGCCCCCTAGGCAATTCCGGCCGCAAAGGCGAGGGGGTTGCGCGCCTCACAGCCGTGCGATGAAGGGTCGCAGCCGGTCAGGCACGGCATCGGGCGTGTGGAGAATGGCGGCCAGCACCTCGGCGGATTCGATCAGGCGCGGTCCCGGACGGTTGAACAGGTGGTGCCCGTCGACTGCGAACACTCGCCCATCGCGCACCGCCCGCAGATCGCGCCACCCGGACCCGGCCAGCAGCCTACGGGCTTCGGGCAGGGTCTGGTCCAGTTGATAGCCGCAGGGCATGAAGGCGATAATGTCGGGATCGGCGGCGCGCACTGCGTCGAACGCGATCCAGTGCGAATGCACGCCGGTATCGGCCAGCAGCGGCTCGGCCCCGGCTGCGCGCGCCAGTTCGGGCACCCAGTTGCCCGCCACCATCAGCGGCTCGATCCACTCCACTGCCAGCATCCGGGGAGCATCGGCGGGTACCGGGCGGGACGCGAGCTCGCGCATCGCCGCTTCCATCTGCGCCACGGCCGCCTCGGCCTCGGCGGCGCGTCCGGTGGCCGCACCAACCCGGCGGAAATCGCCCAGCACATCGGCGAAGTCATCGGGCGCGAGCGAGATCAGCAGCGGGGGGGTGCCGACCCATGCGGCCAGCGCCTCCTCCAGATCGGCGGGGGTCACCGCGCAGACCGCGCATTGCGACTGGGTCAGGATGACATCGGGCTTGAGCGACCGCAGCAAAGGGGCATCGACATCATAGACCGACAGGCCTTTTTCGACGATCGCCTTCACCCGGTCCTCGATCGCCTGCGAGGACAACCCTTTTTCGAGCTTGGTCGCAGTGCAGACCGGCAGCGCGGCGACCGAGGGCGGAAAGTCGCATTCGTGCGAGCGTCCGACCAGATTCTCCGCCAACCCCAGCGCCGCCGCAATCTCGGTGGCGCTGGGGAGCAACGAGACGATGCGCAAGGGGGCCGCCGGGCTCATGCCGCGGGCCGCGCGCTGGTTGCAGGGGCCGTGAGGCGCAGCACCTGCCAGCCGAGCCACAGCCCGGCGAACCACAGGGCATCGTTCATCGCGATCAGCCCGACGATGGGCGGCGCGAACATCGCCAGATCGCCCAATGCGGCAGCATAGGCAAGCAGCGCCGCCTCGTAGACGAGGAAAGCCGCCACAAAAACGAGGAGCGCACCGCCGCCTGCACCCAACCGCCGGGAAACCCCGCCAGCCACGCCCCAGCCCAGCAGGCTGGCCGCCAGCAGCGACAGGCCGGCTCCGAAGGTCGCTGCGTCCCACGGAAAGCCGAGCAGCCCGAAGCCGATCACCTGATTGCCCAGCCAGCACACCATCACCGCAACCATCCCGGTGCGGCGTGGCAGTGCCAACGCGGCAATGGCGGCAATCGCGGCGAAGGGCATCATGCAGCCGATCACCACCGTTCCCCCGATCGTGGTGGCGGCCAGCATGGCCGACCAGGCGGCAGGCTGCCACTCATGTTGCGTGTCTTTCATGGCGTTGTCTCCCTGTCCTTTGCTCAAAACCGTGCCTCCACCCCGATCACCGCGCTGCGCCCCGGCGCGACGAAGCTGAACACCTGTTCGTAGCGCCGGTCGAGCAGGTTCTCGACGCGGGCGAAGGCGCTGATCGCTTGCGTCAGCGCGGCGCGGGCGTTGAGATTGACGAGGGTGTAGTCGTCCAAGGTCACCCGCACCGGCACGAAGCTGGGATCGGTGAAGGCCACATCCGGGGTCGCGCCATTGTGCCGCACCACCAGCGTGGCCGAGGCGGCATCGCCGGGCGCGGTCCAGGTCAGCGCGGCGCTGGCGATGTGTTCCGGGCGGCGGACTTCCTCCACCCCGTTCTCCTCGGCATCGAGATAGGAGTAAGCCGCATCGAGGCTCCACGCCTCACCAAGCCGGGCGTTGAGCGACACTTCCACCCCGCGCTGCTCGCTCACCGTGGCGCGATTGCCGGGGGTGGCGATGAAGGTCGGCGCGGGGAAGGTGGTGAAGATTTCGCCTTTCAGTTCACTATCGAAATACGTCACCGAAAGCCGCGCGGCATCGCCCAGATCCTGATCAACGCCCACTTCCCACCCGGTCGATTTTTCGGGTCGCAGGTCCTCGTTGCCGATGAAGCGGCCATCGACAAAGCCGAACAGTTCGAAGAAGCCGGGGTTCTTGACGCCCGATCCTGCCGCCGCGCGCAGCCGCGTGCTGTCGGTCACCCGGTAGCCCGCGCCCACCCGGAAGGTGGTGGCATCGGCGAACAGGTCGTTGATATCGTGCCGCAGCGCCGCCGACAGGTCAAACGCCTCCCCGCTGTAACGATATTCGCCGACCAGACCGACCTGCTCGATCTCGCGCCGCCCGGTGAAGGCAAAGCCGCCCGGCGTGGTGTTGCGGAAGCCCTCGACCTCGTAATCGGCAGCAAAGGTCAGGCTGTGTGCGTCGGCCAAACGCAGCGCGGTGACATAGGACGCCTTGACCCGGTCGCCCTCGCTGGCGCTCGACGGGCCGAAGGCGGTTCGCGTGTCGCGGGTCACATCGGCGACCTGCGCCGACAGGTCGTGGGTCCAGCGCCCCTCCAGCACCTCGGCCCGTGCGCCGATCAGGGCGTAGATCGCCTCATTGGTGAAGCGGGTGCCGGGGCTGTCGATGGTCAGGCCAAAGGTCGGGCTGGTCCGGTCGGAATCGCTGTCGTTGAACTGGCCTTCGGTACGGATGAAGCGGGCGGCGGCGCGCAAGGCCAGGCCCTGTGCCACGTCGACCGCGCCCTTGCCCGACACGGTATAGCTGTCGCGGCCGATGTCGCGAGTGCCGTTCCGCGCATTGGGCTGGCCGTCGGTGCTGACCACGACGGCAGAAAGCGCCGCGTCCCAGCCACTGCCCGCCGCGCCATAGCGCAGCGCGCCGTTCACGGTGTTGTCGGTGCCGCCTTCCAGCCGCGTCGCAAACCCCGGCCGCCCGCGCCCGCTGGCGCTTTCATAAGCGATCACGCCGCCGATCGCGTCCGGCCCATAGAGAGCCGATTGCGGCCCCCTCAGCACCTCGACCCGCGCGCCGGGTTCGGCTTGCAGGGTGCCGATGTCGAATTCGCCAGCGAAGGGATCGGAAACCTCGATCCCGTCGACCAGCACCAGCACGTGATTGGCCTCGCTGCCGCGCAGGCGGATCTGGGTCTGCCCCGCGATCCCCGCCACCGCCACGCCCGGCACATCGCGCAGCACGTCGGCAATGTCGCGGGCCTGTCGCTGGTCGAGTTGTTCGGCGGTGATCACCAGCGCCGAGCCGGTAAAGCTTTCCTGCGCCAGCGACCCGTCGCGGCTGGCGGAGACGAGGATGTCGCTGTCATCCGCATCCTGCGCCTGCGCCTGCGCCATGCCATGCACCATCAGCGCCGCCCCGGCGACGCTGCTCAACACTGCAAAATTCTTCACGGATTTCTCCCGTCATCAGCAACATGAAGGCCGTGGGGGAAAGTCCCCCACAGCCCGGTGATGTCGCTCACAACAGAAGTGTTTTTTCCGCGCCTGGCCAATCCCTGAGCCAAGCAAAGAGCGACACGCCCCGGTCGGTCTCCTGGCTCACGGATCAGCGCATGGGGTGCTCACCTTCCCAGAGGCCCGAAGGCCCCCAGTGGCTGCCCCAACCGGGGCGCGCACCGCATACTCACCGCTTACAGTTGCAGGGACAGCTGCGGAATCAAACCGCATTCCCGTTACCGAAACGCGAGAGCAGCTATAGCGTCAGGCAAAGCTGACGGCAAGCGGTGTAAAGAGCGGTGCGGGCGGGCTCTGTAACGGCGCGACGCGCCGCAAGCGCGACCGCGCGCCGCCGCCTATGCGGCGTAAGCCAAGGCGGACGGACGTCCGCCGCCCGGCGTCTGAGGGCGAAAACAAAAACACCTGGTGGAGCCGAGGGGGATCGAACCCCTGACCTCGTCATTGCGAACGACG
>DAIQNP010000081.1:0-9645 GCA_036788335.1 Erythrobacter sp. | reverse complement strand
GATGAGCACGCCGACGACCAGCACCAGCGCGATTCCCCCGAACGACCGCCCGCCCAGTTGCACCGTCAGCCACACCAGCGCCAGCGCGGTCAGCCCCATCGGGATCGCCATGATCCGCCGGAACCGCTCCATCCAAGCGCCAGGCTTGGGCAGCATCCGCCGCAGCGCCGGGACGAAGCCGAGCAACAGGAACGGCAGCGCCAGCCCCAGCCCCAGCAGCGCGAACAGCAGCAGCGCCTGCGGCACCGGCAGCAGCAGGGCCGCGCCCAAGGCCGCCGCCATGAACGGCCCGGTGCAGGGCGTGGCGACAAAGGCGGCGAGCAGCCCGGTGGCAAAGGCACCAGCAGGCTTGCCGCCGCTGGTCACCGACAGCGAGGGCAGTTCGAACAGTCCGGCGAAATTGGCGGTGATCGCAGCCGCCAGCACCAGCAGCGCGACGACCACGCCCGGTTCTTGCAATTGGAACGCCCAGCCGACCTGTTCGCCCGCCGCGCGCAGGGCCAGCAGCAACCCGCCGAGCGCGACGCAGGCCAGCACCACGCCCGCGGTATAGGCCAGCCCTTCGGCGCGCGCCTTGGCTTCGCTTTCACCGGCGCGGGCGAGGCTGAGCGCTTTCAGGCTCAGGATCGGGAACACGCAGGGCATGATGTTGAGCAGCAAGCCCCCGGCCAGCGCGCCGAGGATCAGGGTCCACAGCGGCGGGGTCACTGCATCTTGCGGCCCTGAGATCAGCTCCCCGCCAGTGGGCACCGCGCCAAGCGCCGCGTCGAACCGCACCCCGCCCCCGTCGCCAAACGCAAGGATGCCGGTCACTGCCGCCGCCTTGCCCTGACCGTATTGGTCGAGCGGAATCTCGGCCACCAGCACATCGCCCACCCGGCGGAAGGTCTGCGGCGCGGCGTAGGCCACCAGCCGTTCGTTGCCGACGAACACGTGGGGATCAGGCAGCGCCACGCTGGCGGGCAGCGGGACACCGATCCGAAGCATTGTGCCGGTGATCGCAAACCCCGCCTTTGCATCCAGCAGCGGCGCGACCTCCGCCTGCCAGCGCGCGAAATCGCCGCCCTGCCGCGCGGTCAGCACCGCATCCTGCGGGACGCAGATCTGGTCGGTGCAGGCGAGATAGTCGACCCGCCCGGTGACCGGCCGCAGGTCCATCGCGTTCACGCTCGGTCCCGGCGTCACCGGCACCAGCACCGTGTAATTGCCCTCATAGATATGGTTCATCAGCCCGCTGATCAGCAGCCGCTGCGGCACCGGATAGCGCGCCTCTCCCACCTCCCAGTCGGGCGGCAGGTCGAGCCTGAGCGCCATCCCCACGCCTGCATCGCCGGGGTTGGACCAATAGCCGTGCCATTCCTCGCCCGCAGGCGTGAAGCGCAGCGCCAGCATCCATTCCTCGCCCTCGACCGGGGCGCCATCGGCAAACAGGTCCACCGCGATATTGTCGTCGCCGAACCGCGCCTCGCCCGGCGTTTCCTGCGCGCGCGCTGCGCCCGCCAGCGCCATGCTTGCGACGAGTGCAAGCACCCATGCAAGCAATCGACGGACCGGGAGCGGGAAGGTTCTTGCGCGCAACACGGATTGGCCTCTAGGCTTCTGCAACTTCATTCGCAATCGGAGCCGAAACGGTGACACAGCCTGACACGGAACAGCCTGACACTGAGACACGCGATCTGGTGATCCTGGGCGGCGGGCTCGTCGGCATGACGCTGGCTTTGGCGGCGGCGAAGAAAGGCATCTCCAGCCACGTGATCGACCGAGCCGATCCGGCCGAACTCACCGCCGAAGGCTTCGACGACCGCGCCACCGCGATCTCGACCGCAAGCTGGCACCTGTTCGAGAACATCGGCATCGCAGAAGGGCTGGAACGCTTCGCCTGCGACATCGCCAGCATCGCGGTGACCGATCAGAACAAGCCCGGCAGGCTCGACTTCGTGCCGGGCGCGGATGGCGGCACATTGGGCCGGATGTTCCCCAATCGCCGCCTGCGGCTCGCGCTGTTCGAGGCGGCGGCGCGCGAACCTCTCATCAACTGGACCGCCAACGCGCACGTCATCGAACGCCAGCGCAGCGAATTCGGCGTCGCGGCTGTGCTTGCCGATGGCCGCAAGCTGAAAGGCCGGTTGATGATCGCCGCCGAGGGCCGCCAGTCGCCGACGCGGGATGCGGCCGGGATCACGCTGGCCAAATGGGATTACCACCACCGCGCGATCATCGCCGGGCTGACCCACGAACTGCCCCATGCCCATGTCGCATGGGAAATTTTCTACCCCGCTGGCCCCTTCGCGCTGCTGCCGCTGAACGACGATGCCGACGGCACCCACCGCTCCTCGCTGGTGTGGACCGTGTCCGAAGCGGATGGCGCAGGCGTGATGAAGCTGGGCGACCGCGCCTTTCTGGCCGAGGTCGAAAAACGCATGGGCGGCGTGCTGGGCAAGGTGCAGACGGTCGGCGCGCGTTCATCGTGGCCGCTGGGCTTCCACCACACCGCCCGGATCACCGCCGAACGCCTCGCGCTGGTGGGGGATTCGGCGCATGGCATCCACCCGATTGCCGGGCAGGGCTTGAACCTCGGCCTGCGCGATGTCGGCGCGCTGGTGGAGGTGCTGGCCGATGGCGCGCGGCTCGGGCTCGATCCGGGCGATCCCGAACTGCTCAAGCGTTATGAAACATGGCGCGGGCTGGACAGCTTCATGGTCGCGCTGGCGACCGACGGGCTGACCCGCCTGTTCGGCGTGCCGGGCAAGACCGCGTCTGCCGTCCGGCGGCTGGGCATGGCAGCGGTGCAGCGCACCCCGGTGCTCAAGGACTTCTTCATGAACGAGGCGCGCGGGGTCTCGGGGGATCTGCCGAAAATACTCAGGGCCTGATGAGCGGGCTCAGCTGCCGCACCGGATTGCCCGCCCCGTCGCGCAATCCCCGCTGGTCGAGCACGGCGGCGGTCTCGATCACTTCGAGCGCTTCCATCGCCTTGCGATAGCGTTCGGCGTCCGCGATCCACGCTTCCGCCCGGCTCGCGCCCGGCATTCCCTTCACCTCGTCGATCGCGTTCTGGTAGCGGCCCTGTTCCAGCGCCCAGCGCGCCCGTTCGAGCCGCCGGGTCGGCTGCGGTGACGGCGTGCTTTCGCGGCGGAACACGAACAGGGTCGCCAGCTCGCGCTGCAAGGCGCCCCATGACGGGCCTTCGCGGCTTTCGCGCAATTCCGGCCCCAGTCCTTCGAGCCGTGCCACAAGGCTGTCGAGCCGGATCGACTGGCGCGAGAATTCGATGATCGTGGCGACCGCGTTGGGCCACTGGTCGCCGAACCGCAGCCGCAGCTGGTCGGACAGATAGCCCAGCTCCGCCCCGCGTTCGACCGCGCGGCGGGTGGCGAAGGCGATCAGCAGGCTTTCGGCGCGCGCGGCATTGCCCGCTGCCGCCTGGGCTTGCAGGTCGAGCCGGGTCAGGCGCTGTTCGGCGGCGGCCAGTCGCTGGTCGAGCCCGCCTTGCTGTTCTTCCACCCGCTCGACTGCCTGTTCGGCCTCGATCGCGTCGGCTTCGGCCTGCGTGGCGGCGGCCTGCGCGTCAGGCGTCGGTGAGGTGGTGGTGGTCGGCGCGTCCGAAGGGCTCGCCCCGGCCAGCGCCGGCAACGCCCGCTGCGGCCCGCTGCCGATCCGGTCGGGCTGGAGATTGTACCACACCACATAGCCCACCAGCAGTCCGCCTGCGACAAAGGCGGCGAGCACCGCCAGCATCATGCCGCGTGCCGACGAAGGCCTGGCCCGGTTGCCGTCATTCAATTCCATCGTGATCCGTTCTGCGACCTTGTATGACCCGCCGCGAGCCCCCCGGTTACCGGGTTGGCCGATGGCAGGAACGGGAATGGTGATGCGTTATACGCACAAGTGGCTGAGCATTTCCAGCAAGGCCGACTCGTCCGGTGTCGGGGCGACATGGACCGCCGCCCAGCCCGTCCCCGCCGCCGCCGCGATCCGGGGGCCGAGCGCGGCGAGCGTGATCGTGTGGCGGGCCAGTCCCAGCCGGTCGCACTCGGCGGCGAAGTGGCGGGCGCTGGCGGCCGAATGGAGCAGCACGGTGACATCGCCCGCCGCCAGCAGCGCCGCCGCCGGACCCAGCGGCAGGGGCACGCTGCGATAGGCGATCACTTCGGCCATCGTGACACCGGGCGGGACGTCGAGCGGCACATGCTCCTCCCCCGCGATCCGCAGCAGGCGGGCGGGCGGCGGCACGGCATCGAGCACGCCCTGCAAGCCGCCGCTGCCGGTCGCCGCCACGGCAAAGCCCGCCGCGCGCGCGGCTGCGGCGGTCGCCTGTCCCACGGCATGGACCGGCTTGCCCGCCAGCGCGGCCAGCGGCGCTCCGCCATGCAGAAAGGCGTTGGCGCTGCCGATCAGCAGCGCATCAATGGTGACGGGATCGGGGCATTCCCACGCGACCGGGCGGATCTCCGACAGCGGCGTCCCGGTGATCGCAAAGCCCAAGGTGCGCGCCCGCTCGAGCGTCGCTGCCAGCCCCGGTTCGGGCCGGATCGCGAGGATGCTGCGGGTCATCCCGAAGTGCGGAAATGCGGCGCGATCCCCGGCGTGGCACGGGCGAGCAGGTCGGCCGCCAGAGCGCGCACCGGGGCGTGGTCTCCGGCGACAAGCTGCGCGCTGCCTTCGATCCGCTCGGCCCCGTCGGGGCTGAACAGCGCGGCACGCATGGTGAGTTCGTGTCCCTGCGCCACGCACAGCACCGCAATCGGCGAATGGCAGGTGCCGCCCAGTTCCGCGAGCAGCGCGCGTTCGGCTTCCAGTTCCGCCCGCGTCGGCGCGTGGTCGAGCGCGGCGAGCCATGCGGTCGCCTGCACGTTGTCGGCGAGGCATTCGATCGCGATCACACCCTGCGCGGCGGCCGGAATCCAGTCGGCGCTGTCCAGCGGATGGCCGACGCCGGTCTCGTCCAGCCGTTCAAGACCCGCTGCCGCGAGGAACGTCACATCCGCCTCGCCTGCCTGCAATTTGGCGAGCCGGGTGGCGACATTGCCGCGAAAGGTCACGACCTTGCAGTCGGGGCGCAGGTTGAGCAATTGCGCGGCCCGCCGGGGTGCGCTGGTACCGACGACCGCGCCTTGCGGAATCGCGGCGATGCTGGACGCGCCAACCAGACTGTCGCGGCGGTCGGCACGCGGCAGGAAGGCCGGGAAGTGAAATTCGGTCGGACGGATCGTCTCGACATCCTTGGCCGAGTGGACCGAGGCATCGATCCGCCCTTCACCCAGCCACTGGTCCAACTCCTTGGTCCACAGCGCCTTGCCGCCGATTTCGGACAACGGCCGGTCGAGCACCTTGTCCCCGCTGGCCAGCACCGGCACCAGTTCGACCGCGCTTTCGTCCCAGCCGTGGGCCGCACACAGGCGGCGGCGGGTCTCGATCGCCTGCGCCATCGCCAGCGGGGAATTGCGGGTGCCGAGCCGCAAATGCGGGCCTGTTTGCGATTGTCCAGTCATAGCTGTGCTTGCCCTAGCTTTCATAGCGACTAGATGGAAGCCGGATGGGATTGGTCACGCACACTTCTGGGACGGCAATCGTCCTTGGCCCGATTGTACTGGGAATCGAATCGAGTTGCGACGAGACGGCGGTGGCGCTTGTGCGCGGCGATCGCACGATCATCGCGCAACGGATCGCCAATCAGGAAGCGGAACATGCCCCCTATGGCGGCGTGGTCCCCGAAATCGCCGCCCGCGCCCATGCCGAACGGCTCGCGCCGATGATCGCGGCCGTGATGGGCGAGGCCGGGCTGACGCTCGACGATGTCGATGCGGTTGCCGCCACAGCGGGTCCGGGGCTGATCGGCGGGGTGATGGTGGGGCTGGTGAGTGCCAAGGCGCTGGCGATGGCGGCAGGCAAGCCCTTGCTGGCGATCAACCACCTCGAAGGCCATGCGCTCTCGCCAAGGCTGGCGGATGCTGACCTCGCGTTTCCCTACCTGCTGCTGCTGGTGTCGGGCGGGCATTGCCAGATCCTCGCCGTCGAGGGCGTGGGGCAATATCGCCGCCTCGCCACCACCATTGATGATGCGCTGGGCGAGGCGTTCGACAAGACCGCCAAGATCCTCGGCCTCGGTTACCCCGGCGGGCCTGCGGTCGAGCGGCTGGCATTGCAAGGCGATGTCAGGGCGGTGCCGCTGCCGCGCCCGATGAAGGGATCGGCCGAACCGCATTTTTCCTTCGCCGGGCTGAAAAGCGCGGTGCTGCGGGCGGTCGAGAGCGGCGCGCACGCTCCTGCCGACATCGCCGCCAGCTTCCAGCAGGCGGCGGTCGAGTGCCTGATCGACCGGCTGGAACAGGCGCTGGACCGCGCTGGCCCCTTCCCCGCGCTGGTCGTGGCTGGCGGGGTGGCGGCCAACCGGACCGTGCGCGGCGCGCTGGAAGCCCTCGCCGAACGCCATGCGATGCGCTTCGCCGCCCCGCCGCTGGCGCTGTGCACCGACAATGCCGCGATGATCGCCTGGGCCGGGTGCGAGCGGCTGGCGGCCGAGGGCTGGCAGGCCGGAGCTGATTTCACCGGCGACCCGCTCGATTGCGTCGCCCGGCCGCGCTGGCCGCTCGACCCCGCAGCCGAGACCGTGCGCGGTGCGGGGGTCAAGGCATGAGCGGACACGAACCCATCGGCCCACAGACCATCGGCGTGATCGGTGCCGGCGCATGGGGCACGGCGCTGGCGCAGATGCTCGCCAGCGACGGGCGGGCGGTCACCGTGTGGGCCTATGAGCCGGATGTGGTCGCCGCGATCAACGCGCAGCATCGCAACCCGCTCTACCTGCCCGATGCCGACCTTGCGCCGACGATCCGCGCCACCGGCGACCTGGCCGATCTCGCCGCGCTGGAAACCCTGCTGGTGGTGACCCCGGCGCAGGTGCTGGGCAAGGTGCTCTCGGGCCTTGCCAGGGCCCCGCGCGATCTGGTGCTGTGCTCCAAGGGGATCGAGGCGGGCAGCGGCCTGCTGATGAACGCCGTCGCGCGCGAGGCCTGCCCCGGCAGCGCCATCGCCGTGCTGTCCGGCCCGACCTTCGCGCACGAGGTTGCCGCCGGCCTGCCCACCGCCGTCACGCTGGCTTGCGGGGGCGGGACACAGCAATGGGACCGGCTCGCGCCCGCCATCGCCCGCCCCGGCTTCCGGCCCTATTATTCCGATGACGTGACCGGCGCGGAGATCGGCGGCGCGGTCAAGAATGTGCTGGCCATCGCCTGCGGAGTGGTGGACGGGCTCGCGCTCGGCCAGAATGCGCGCGCGGCGCTGATCGCGCGCGGCTATGCCGAGATGCTGCGCTTCGGCGAGGCGCTGGGCGCGCGCGCCGACACGCTGGCCGGCCTGTGCGGGCTGGGCGATCTGGTGCTGACCTGCACCTCCACCTCCAGCCGCAATTTCTCGCTCGGCAAGGCGCTGGGCGAAGGGGCCAGCGCCGCCGACCTGATGGCCGACCGCCGCACCGTGGCCGAGGGCGCCTATACCGCGCCGGTGCTGGCCGAACTCGCCGCGGCCAAGGGCTTCGCCATGCCGATCGTGGCGGGCGTTGCGCGGATCATCGCCGGCGAAAGCGCGAAAGGCGTGGTCGCCGCCCTGCTCGCCCGGCCGCTCAAGGCCGAACGGGACAGCGCGGCGTGAGCACACCCCCTGTCAACAACCCCGCCACGCCGGCCGGCGATGCCGAGGATCTGGCCACGCTGGTCAAGGGCGGCCGCACCAACACGGTGGGTTTCGCCATCCGGCTGGTGGCGCGCATCCCCTTCCTGATCATCGCCACCCGCCTTTACGGGGCCGAGGCGCTGGGCCGCTTCGCCTCGGCGCTGGTGCTGATCGAGGTCGTCGCGCTGATCTGTTCGCTGGGCGAGAAACGCGGGCTGGCGCAGCGCCTGTCCGAAGGCGCGGGCGATAACCGGGCGGCGGAGACCAACCTTGTCTATGACGGGCTGCTGCTGGCGCTGATCTGTTCCGGCGTCGCCGCGCTGCTGCTGCTGGTCTTCCCTGCGCCGATGTTCCCCAACGGGATGAACAGCCCGCTCGACATCTGGCTGGTGAGCGCCATTCCCGCCTATGCCCTGACCGAAATCCTGCTGGCCGCGCAGGCCTATCGCTTCGATATCGCCACCGCCGTGCGGACCCGTGCGATTGCCGAGCCGTGGACCATCTCGATCGCGGCCGGGGTGTTCTTCTTCATCCCCGCCACCCGCGGGTCGGGACTGGCGCTGGCCTTCGTGCTGTCGATCTATATCGGGCTGGTCGTGGCCGCCTGGCCGTTCCTGCGCACCTACGGCCTGCCGCGCGACTGGCGTCCGCGCCCGCGCCTGATGCTGCCGATGCTGAGCCGTTCCTTTCCGCTGGTCGGTGCCGACGCGATTGAGCGCGGCACGCGGCTGATCGATACCTTCATCCTCGGCCAGTTCGCCCCGCCGTCGGCGGTCGGGATCTATTACGCCGCGCAGCAGATCGCCAGCCTGCCGCAAAAGCTGAAATCCAGTTTCGAGCCGATCCTGTCGCCGGTGATCACCAAGAACCTGCGGATCGGCAACATAGGCGCAATCGCGGCGCAGGTGCGGCAGGTGGGGTTCTGGATCATCGCAGTGCAACTGGGGATCGCGCTGGTGCTGGGCGTGCCGGGCGAGGCGGTGATGGGCCTGTGGGGTCCGGACTATGTCGCTGGCACCGCCGCGCTCGCCTTCCTGCTCGCGGCCGAGGTCGCCGCCTCGATGGCGGTCGTGTCCGAAAGCGTGCTGGTCTATATCGCGCGCAAGCGGAACCTGGCGATCTCGGTCGGGGTGATCGCCTTGCAGGCGGCGCTGACCATCGCGCTGATCGAGGCGGCGGGCCTCGCCGGTCTCGACGAAGGGTTCGAAGCGGCGAGCGCGGCAGGCGCGCTGCTGATCGCGCTGGCGGTGTCCAGCCTGATGAAGGCGCTGCTGCTCAAGCATCTGCTGAAAGCCCCCGTCAGCAACTGGCGCTGGGCGCTGGTCTATGCCGCCGCACCGGCGGTGGTGGTCGGATACGCCTTCACCTTCCTGCCCGAATGGATCGAACTGCTGTTCGGCATCCCGGCGATCCTCGCCACCTATGCCTTCGTCATCTGGCGGCGCGGATTCGGGGACGAGGACAAGGTCTTGTTCCGCAAGCAGGTGGTCCCCGAAATCGCCCCCAATCCGGTGCGCGACCTGACCTAGGCCCAACCGGCCCGGACCTGCGTTCAGTCGCTATTCACGGCTGCGAATCGATTTCTGCACCCGCAGTGATTGCGGGGAGACATGATGATGCAGACGGCACGTTGGGTGGGAATGGCGGCGCTGTGCGCCGTGATCGCAGGTTGCGCCAGCAAGGCGCCCGAGGAACTGGCCAAGGCTCCTCCGGCTCCGCCATCGGTCATCGCTCCCCCGCCCCCTCCGCCGCCTTATGCCATCTCCGATCAATCCATCATGGTCACAGGATCCAGCCTGCGCAGCGCAGCGGAGACGGCGCGCTACGCCGTCCCGCCGGTCTTCGTCGCCGTCGATCCGGGCCGCGAGAAATATGACGGCAAGGAAGTTTCCCCGGTCAAGCTCGCCAGCGCCGAGCCGGTCTCCACCTTCAGCGTCGATGTCGATACCGGGGCCTATGCCAATGCCCGCCGGT
>DAIQNP010000080.1:0-9698 GCA_036788335.1 Erythrobacter sp. | reverse complement strand
GTTGATGAACGTGATGCTGCTGGGCTGAGGATCAGCGGGGGCGCTTGAGCACCAGATACAGCGCCCCCTCACCGCCGTGACGGGTATGCGCCTTGCGCACGGCGGCGATCATATCGGAATGGCGGCTGGCGGCCAGCCAATCGAGCAGCTTGGCGCGGATCGCCCCGCGCCGCTCCATCCGATCGGCAGGGTCCACCGGCCGCTCGCGCCCGGCGATCACCAGCACCACCCGCGCCTGCATCGCGCGAGCCTGATCCAGCCCGTCGATGATCCGGCCATAGGCGGTATCGAGCGTGTGGCCGTGGAGGTCGAGCGTCAGGTCGGGCACCAGCCGCCCGTCCTTGACCCGCCGGTCCCAGTGCGAATCTAGGCCGGGAGCGGGAGGAGGAGGAGGCGCAGGGACCGGCCGGGCAGGCGGAGGCTTGGCCGGTTGGGCCAGTTTCGGACGCTTGGCGGGCGGCGAGGGCTTGGCCGGCGCGGGCGACAGGGGATTCTCGGCCTGCCTTGGCGCGGCGGGCTTGGAAATGACACGACCCGGAAGCGGGGTGACACTGCGGGCCAGATGCGCCCAAGCGGCCTGCTCGCCGGGATTGAGACCGCGTGGCGGCTTCATCGCCTGCCCGCGCCGAGCCGCGCGGCGGCGGCTTTGGGCAGCAGCACCAAAGCCTGCCCGCGCGCGCTCATCCCGCCGGCAATCACCCGCGCATCCTCACCCGCGCCCCAGAAAGTGTCGAACCGGTTGGCGCCCTTGATCGCGCCGCCGGTGTCCTGCGCAATCCACATGCCCGAAGCCTCGGGCCGATCCATCGCCAGCCACACCGGCGCGCCCAGCGGCACGAAGGCGGGATCGGCCGCGACGGAGCTTTCGCGCCGCACCGGCACGCCGAGCGCGCCCAACGGTCCGTCCCCGGTCAGTTCGCGGAAGAAAATCCAGCTCTTGTTGAGCCGCATCAGTTCGCGCCCCTCCGCCGGGTTTTCGCGGATATAGGCCATGATGCCCTGCATCGATCCGGAATACTTGCCCGGTCCGCTGCCCAGCAAGCCGCGTTCCCGCATCAACCCGCCGATGCCGACATATTCGCGCCCGTTCTGCCCCGCATAGCCGATCCGGATCACCTCGCCTTCCGGCGTGCGCAGGCGTCCCGACCCCTGGATCTGAAGAAAGAAGAACTCGACCGGGTCGGCGGCCCAGCCGATGATCGGGGCCTTGCCGTCCAGCGCCCCGTCCTCGATCGCGGCGCGGTCGTGATAGAGCACGAAGCGGCCGCGTTCGTCATAGCGGCCTAGCGGCGCACGCCCGGTGCGTTCGGACGGCGCAACATCATCGGGCCAGCCGCGCACCAGATCGGGCGGCATGGCATAGACCGGCACGGCAAAGCCAGGACGGCGCGTGCGGCTGCCGAGGATTTCCGGCTCGAAGTAGCCGGTGGCGAAGGCCTGGCCGTCGCCCACCTGCACCGCGTCGAATTGTGTCTCGAAAAACCCCCGCGCTCTCCCGACAGGCCAGCCCGCTGCGGCGTCGCAGGCCGCTTGCCAGTCGCCCGCGCGGGTCAGCCCGCTGGCGTCCTCGCGGCGGAGCAGTTGCGGGCAGGATTCGCGAAAACTGGCGAGCGCCCCGGCAGCGTCGGCCTCGGTAATCGCGAGTCGCGCCAGGGCCGGACCGATCGCGATTCCGGCCAGCGCCGCATTGGCTGCCGTCGAGGCAGCGGGAGTGCTCACGGTCGGCGGCGGGAGCGCGCCTTGCGGCACCATCCGGCCACAGGCGGCTATGGCCAGCAGCATCACCACAATCAGCGCCGCGCGCATCCCACTTTCTCCTGCCAGCGCTTGGGGCCTTGTTGCCCGGCGGCGCCGGCTCAGCCTTCGTCGGTTTCGTCGAGCAGCCAGTTGGGATCGCGCGAGGCGGTGTTGCGCGCGAAGGTCCAGACATCGCGGCTCTCGACCGCATCGTCGAGCGATCCGGCCACGACCGTGCCGTCCTTGTCGCGGGTGACAGCGGCGATATCGGCCACGAACAGCACCGCGATCCGCGCCACGCGCCCGTCGAGCGAGGCCGAATGGATGCGGGTTTCCTCAATCCGGATCAGCTTGTTGTCCATCGTCTCGCCCGCTTCGGTGCGCGCATCGATGGCGCTGACGAAGCCTTCGTAGACATCGTCGTCGCACAATTCGCGCAAGGTTTCGCGGTCGCCGTTCCAGAAGGCTTCGAGCACCATGCCATAGGCACCCTTTGCGCCTTCGACGAAGCTGGCGAGATCGAAGCGGTTGTCGGCGGACGCGATTTCGCGGATGCCGCGTTCGACCGCAGGCATTACGCCTTCAAGTTCGACTGCGCGGGCGGGTACAGCCGGGGCGGCGCGCTGGGCCTGCATCGGCGGGGCGGCACCATCGGCCGAGTCGAAGCGATGCGGCACGGCCTCCTCCTCGTGCTCAGCCCGGCGACCGAGCACCGAATAAAGCCGCAGGCCCAGAAAGGCGGCGACCATGGCGAGGAGAACGATTTCAAGCACTATGCAAATCCGATCTGCGGTTGCGCACCGGCCAGCCCGGCGACGCCCAAGAATGAGCTACGTGCCTTAAATGGGGATGGATTACAATTCGCCAACGGGCAATAGGGTGCCCTACCCTGCAATTCCGCCGGTTTTTGTCTCGCCGTGCGGCATTGCAGGCCCAGTTGCGGCCCGGTTGCGGCGCTTTGGCGGGACGGTCGTCGGCGCAGTTGCGGGCGCGCGCGGTGCCTGCTAGGCGCGCCCGGCTGACGCGGCGCGGGAAAACCGTCCCGCGTCCCCGTCAACACAGACACGACAAGCGAAAGACAAAAGACCATGGCCGACGAAGAAGGCGTCCTCACCGATCTCGAAACTGGCAAGGCCAATGGCTATGACGATCAGCCCGCGGCCGGGATCATCACCCAGTATGTCAAGGATCTGTCGGTTGAAAACCCCAATGCGCCCGACGTCTACCAATGGGCCGATGCGCCCAAGATCGACGTGCAGTTCAACATCGGCGCTGTGCCGGTGGGCGATGAGGTCCACGAAGTCACCCTCACCATGAAGCTGGAAGCGACCACGCAGCAGGGCAGCGCCTATCTGGTCGAACTCGCCTATTGCGGGATCGTCGGCATGCGCAACATCCCTGAGGAACAGGCCCATGCCTTCCTGTTCGCCGAGGCCCCGCGCCTGCTGTTCCCCTTCGCCCGCCGGGTCGTGGCCGACGCGGTGCGCGATGCCGGGTTCCCGCCGCTGATGGTCGATCCGGTCGATTTCAACGGGCTCTACGCCCAGCAGCTCGCCGCGCGCCGGGCCGAGGAAGCCGCCGGGGGCGATCCGATCGCACCTGTAACCGGCAACGCCTGATCCGCACCCACCCGGCCCGCCGACACCGCCAGCCATGACCCTGCTGAAGAGCGTCGGCACCATCGGCGGGTTGACAATGGTCAGCCGGGTGGCCGGGATGGCGCGCGAAATGATCTTCGCGCGCGTGCTCGGTGCCAATGCGGTCACCGATGCCTGGTTCCAGGCATTCATCATCCCCAATGTGTTCCGCCGGCTGTTTGCAGAAGGTGCGTTCTCGGCCGCCTTCGTGCCGATGTTTTCCAAGCGCCTGCACGGCGCCGAAACCCGCGAGCAGGGGCTGGAGGAGGCGCGCGCGTTCAGCGCCGATGTGCTGAGCGTGCTTCTGCCGGTGCTGATCGCGCTGGTCGCGGTGTTCGAAATCGCGATGCCGGGGGTGATCTGGCTCCTGTCGGAAAAGCCGGTCGATGCGCAGACCTACCTGCTCAGCGTCGATTTCGCGCGGATCATGTTTCCCTATATCGTGCTGGTCAGCCTGGTGACGCTGTTCACCGGGATGCTCAACAGCGTCTCGCGGTTTGCGCCGGGGGCCAGCTTCCCGATCATCCTCAACCTGGTGCTGATCACGGCGCTGCTGGCGGGCGAATGGTTCGCTGCCGAGCGCGGCGCCAGCGTACAGCAGCTGGCCTACGCGATGGCCTGGGCGGTGACCGGTGCTGGGGTGATGCAGCTGGTCTGGCTGTATTTCTGGGTCAGGGTCGAGGGCTTCGAGGTCAAGCTGCGCTGGCCGCGCATCACGCCCGAGGTGAAGCGGCTCGGCATCATCGCCCTGCCCGCCGCGATCGGCGGCGGCGCGTATCAGATCAACACGCTGGTGCAGCTCTACTTCCTCAACCAGCTCGGCGATGGGTCGGTCAGCTACATGAATTATGCCGACCGGCTGAACCAGCTGCCGCTCGGCATTATCGGGATTGCGCTGTCCACCGCGATCCTGCCGACGCTCAGCAAGTTCGTGGGCAGCGACAACAAGGACGGCGCCGACCGGATCCAGTCCGATGCGATCGAGCTGGCCCTGCTGCTGACGATCCCGGCGGCGGTGGCCTTGGCGATCTGTGCGGAAGGCTTCGTCATCATGATCTTTCAGGGCGGCCGGTTCGATCTCGCCGATGCGGCGGTGACGGGCGATGTGCTGGCCACGCTGGTGCTTGGCTTGCCTGCCTATGTGCTGGTCAAGGTGCTGGTGCCCAATTTCTATGCCCGCGCCGACACCCGCACGCCGGTGGTGGCCGCCTTCATTGCGCTCGGCGTGTTCATCGCTGCCAGCCTGTCGCTGCTGGAAACGCTCGGCGTTATCGGAATCGCGCTCGCCAGCGTGATCGGAGCGTGGATCAATGTCGTTTTCCTGCTCACCGTGCTGGCGCTGCGCGGCCATTACACCGTTCCCGGCGTGCTGGTCCTGCGGATCGCGCGGCAGGCGCTGGCCGCAGCCGCGATGGGGGCGGCCTTGTTCTACACGGGCGAGATGCTTACGCCGTGGTATTCTGCCGGTCTGCTGGCGCGGCTGGGAGCCCTGCTGGCGCTCGTCGCGGCGGCGGCCATCGTCTATTTCGGCATCGCCCTGGCGGTCGGCGCGATCGACCGCCAGCGGATCGCCGTCCTTACGAAGAGAGCGAAGTGACCATGCGCGTAGTCTCCGGCATCCAGCCCACCGGCAAGCCTCACCTGGGCAATTACCTCGGCGCGATCCGCAATTATGTGAAATTGCAGGACGATGCCCATGCGGCCGGCGGCGAATGCCTGATCTTCATCGCCGATCTGCACGCCCTGTCGATGCCGCACGATCCCGCGAACTTGCGCGCCTCGACGCTGGAACTGGTCGCCACGCTGGTCGCCTGCGGGCTCGATCCCGACCGGTCGATCCTGTTCAACCAAGCGCAGGTCCCGGCCCATCCCGAACTGCAATGGCTGCTGAGCGGCACCGCGCGGACCGGCTGGCTCAACCGCATGACCCAGTGGAAGGACAAGGCCGGCAAGAACCGCGACGGCCAGTCGGTCGCGCTCTACACCTACCCGGTGCTGCAAGCCGCCGACGTGCTGCTGTATCAGGCGACCCACGTGCCGGTGGGCGAGGACCAGAAGCAGCATCTCGAACTCGCCCGCGACATCGCGCAGAAATTCAACAACGATTTCGCGCCCAAGAACGCGGATGGCTCAGATGCCCCGATCTTCACCCTGCCCGAACCCATCATTCCGGGCGCGGCGGCGCGGATCATGTCCTTGCGCGACGGCACGGCCAAGATGTCGAAGTCGGACCCGTCCGAGATGAGCCGCATCAATCTCGCCGACGATGCCGACACGATCATGCAGAAGGTGAAGAAGGCCAAGACCGATCCCGAACCGCTGCCGGGTGAGGTCGCCGGACTGGAAGGGCGGCCCGAGGCGGCCAATCTGGTCGGGATCTATGGTGCGCTGGCGGGCATGGACCCGGCGGCGGTGCTGGCCGGATTCGCCGGGCAGGGCTTCGGCGCGTTCAAGCCTGCGCTGGGCGAATTGCTGGTCGAAACCCTCAAGCCCATAGGCGCGCGGTTCCGCGAGTTGAAGTCCGACGGCGAACTGCTCGACGCGATCCTCGCACGCGGGGCGGCGCGGGCGCGCGAACGCGCAGCGCCGACACTGGCAGCGGTATACCGGGCGCTTGGTCTGGTGCGTCACTGAATACGGCAGGACGAGGCGGTGGCGCGGCGATATTCAATCGCGGTTCAGGTGCCATCGCTATATCAAGGCACTATTAGCGAAGCCATGCGCCGGGGGGCAGCAGGCGCAACCGAATCGGTTGCCTTGCGAACGGCGAGGAAGGACATGGTGATGCCGGCCCGCGCGCCGCCGCAAGGACGCGCTGGTGATTGCACAAAGGATATGCCATATCATGTCGACCATGACCGTTTCCAAGACACTCGGGCGTTTCGCCCTTCCGCTGCTGGCCGCCGCCTCGCTGGCTGCCTGTGCCACGCCCTTCAAGGCCGATGTTTCGCGCTTCACCACGCAATTGCCCGCGCCGCAGGGGCAGACCTTCGCGGTGGTGGCCGAAGACCCCAAGCTCGCGGGCGGGCTGGAATTCGCGCAGTATGCCAATGAAGTCGCCGACGAGATGCAGCGGCTGGGCTATGCCCGCGCCGCCGCCCCGGAAACGGCCGACTTGCTGGTGCGCTTCGACTACGGGGTCGATGGCGGGCGGGAGCGCGTGCGCACCGACAATGTCGGGTTCGCCGATCCGTTCTGGGGGCCGTGGGGCCGATTCGGCGGGATCGGCTTCAACCGCGGCTGGGCTTTCGGCTTTCATGACCCCTTCCTTGGCGGCTTCGGCGGACCGCAGGTCCGCAGCTACACGATCTACACCAGCGGCATCGACCTGAAGATCGATCGCCGCGTTGATGGCGAGCGGTTGTTCGAAGGCAAGGCTCAGGCCGTGTCGCGTTCGAACCGCCTGCCGCGGCTGGTGCCCAATCTGGTCGAGGCGGTGTTCACCGACTTTCCGGGCAATTCGGGCGAGACGCTGCGCATCACCATCCGCGACGACGAAAAGACCGTGCGTTCGGTCGATTGATGCTGTAGCAAACTTCGCAACAGTCCCTTGGACGGGAAAAGAGAGGCGGCGCCAGGGGATCGGCGCCGCCTTTTTTGTTGTGCGGACCGCTGGCCGACCTGCAAGTTACAGCCCCGCGTGGCCCCCCGTCGAACCGAAGCCGCCCTCGCCCCGCTCGGTCGCGCCCAGTTCCTCAACCTCGTCCCACGCCGCCTGTACCACCGGGGCGAGCACCAGCTGCGCCACCCGGTCGCCGCGCTGCACCACAAAGGGTTCGGCGCCGTGGTTGATCAGGATCACCTTCAACTCGCCGCGATAGTCGCTGTCGATCGTGCCGGGGGTGTTGGGCACGGTGATGCCATGCTTCAACGCGAGCCCCGATCGCGGGCGGACCTGAATCTCGAACCCTTGCGGAATCGCCAAGGCGAGGCCGGTCGCCACCGCATGGCGCGCACCGGGAATCAGCGTGACGTTCTCGGCCGCAACCACATCCATTCCGGCCGCCCCTGCCGTAGCATAAGCGGGCAGCGGCAAGCCGTGACCATGCGGCAGGCGCTTGACCTGAACCACGACGCTCACTCGGCGACTTCCGCCCTGAAGCTGGCCGCGATCCGTTCCGCGAGCGCCATTGCCACCGCGCTCTTGGGCATATCGTCGAGGCTTTCGACACCTTCCGCGCTGACGATGTGGACGCGGTTGCGGTCGCCGCCCATCACGTCCCCCGAAACGTCATTGGCGACGATCCAGTCGGCGACCTTGCGCTTGCGCTTGGCCTTGGCGTTTTCGATCACGTTTTCGGTCTCGGCCGCAAACCCGATTACCAGCGGCGGGCGGCGGCTGCCGGCGGCGACATTGGTGAGGATGTCGGGGTTCTCGGTCAGCATCAGCGCTGGCGGGGCCGATCCGCGCTTCTTGATTTTCTCCCCGCGATATTCCTTGGGCCGCCAGTCGGCGACTGCGGCGACCATCACCGCGACATCGGCAGGCAGCGCGCGCTGCACCGCCTTGGACATGTCATCGGCGCTTTCGACATCGACCCGCGACACGCCTGCCGGGGTCTTGAGCGACACTGGTCCCGCTACCAACGTCACCCGCGCGCCGAGCGCGGCGACGGCGGCGGCGATAGCGAAGCCCTGCTTTCCGCTCGACCGGTTGGCGATGTAACGCACCGGATCGATCGCTTCCCAGGTTGGCCCGGCGGTGACCAGCACGTGCCGCCCTTCGAGCGGGCGATAGGTCGCGGGCAAATCGAAGTCTGCGCCGTCCGGCACTTCGCCCAGGTCCGCCTCGATCTCGTGCGGGACCGCTGGCGCGGGCGCTTCGGGAGCGGGCTTGCGCGGGTTGACCGCGTGGTTGAGCGCGGCAATGTCGATCGGCGGAGCGGCGCTGGCCGCACCCTTCTTCGCCAGCAGCGGTCCACCGAGGTCGGGGATGAAGGCCGGGCCGTCGTCGCTGGTGTCAGGCTCCCGGCGGCTGTCCTCCCATTCGGGCAGGTCGGTGAAATCGGCCTCGATGTCATCGTGGGTGCGCTTGGCGGTCGAACGCGGGATGATCCGCGACAGCAACCCGCCGAGCCCACCGACCGGCGCCGAAGCCGCTGCGCTCTCATCGTCCTCGGGTTCGAGCGCTTCGACTTCGATAGCAGGGGCGGGCGCGGGCTCGGGTTCGGGCAGCGCGATGCCGAGCTGCTGGGCCACCGCGCGCCAAATCGCTTCGGGCTCGGGCAGGCGGCCATAGCCGAATTCGCCGCAGGCCATCGCACCCTTGTCGGGGTGCATCACCGTGACGCCCGCCTGCCGCAGCAGGCCGATATTGCGCTGGGTCGCCTCATGCTCCCACATCCGCACATTCATTGCCGGGATCGCCATCACCGGCTTGTCGGTGGCAAGGATCAGCGTGGTCGCAAGATCATCGGCGATGCCGCTGGCCATCTTGGCGAGCAGGTCGGCGGTCGCGGGGCAGACCACCACGATGTCCGCCTCGCGGCTCAACTGGATATGCCCCATCTCGGCTTCGTTCTTGAGGTCGAACAGGCTGGTATAGACCTGGTTCTCGCTCAGCGCGGCGAGCGCCATCGGGGTAACGAATTGCTGCCCGCCCTTGGTGACCACGCAGGTGACCCCGGCGCCGCCCTTGCGGATCAGGCGCACCAGTTCACAGGCCTTGTAGGCCGCGATGCCGCCGCCCACGACCAGCAACACGCGCGGCTGCCCGTCCGTCACCATGCCCACCAGTCCCGGTTGCCCGGCCGTGCCATTGCTCCGCCTCGCTCCTTCGCGTTCACGCAAGTCTAACCGTGTTGCAGCGCAGCGCCAAGCGCGCAGCTATGCCGCGTGATTGACGCCTTGTGGTTAAGATTGCGCTTATGCGCAGCGGCCAAAATGGTCACCCCAGCAACCCCGCCGCCGCCGCTGCCCACATCGCCCCGGCCCCGGCCAGCCCGGCGACCACATAGCCCAGCCAGCCCGACCCTTCGCGGCGGTCGGTGATCAGCGCAATCGGTGCCAGCGGCGGCGTATCGGGGGCGCCGCCCTTGGGTGGGAACTTTTCCTCCAGCCGCCGCAGCAGGCCCGGCAGGCGCAGCAGCGTTTCGGTATCGTGCTTCAGCCGGTCCGCCAGTGCCGCTTCCGGCCCCAACTCGTCGCGGATCCAGCTGCGCACGTAGGGCGCGGCGGTGTCCCACATGTTGATATCGGGATTGAGCTGGGTGGCGATGCCTTCGACCATCACCATCGTCTTTTGCAGCAGCAGCAGGTGCGGCTGGGTCTGCATGTCGAAATCGCGGGTGATCGCGAACAGCCCGTCGAGCATCTGGCCGACGC
>DAIQNP010000079.1:7935-9743 GCA_036788335.1 Erythrobacter sp. | reverse complement strand
ATGCTGCGATCGCCGACCGGATCATCGATCTGGCGAAAGACCGGTCGCGCGCCGGGCTCATCTATGCGGTGACCATCGAAAATCACGGTCCCTGGCCGCCGACAAAAGACGAAGGCGCGACCGCTACGGCGCCTTATCTGCGCCTGCTTGCCCATAGTGACGCGATGCTGTCGCGGCTGCTCAATGAGCTGCCGCGTCTGGGCCGACCGGTCACGTTGTGCTTTTTCGGCGATCACCGACCCAGCATCCCCGGTGCCTCCGATCCCGGACCGGAGCGTCACACGCCGTTCGTGATCCTGCGTTTTGCCAGCGACGGGACGCCGCTGTCCGGCAGCGCGCGGGACGAGGATCTGACCCCGGCGCAGCTGCACCATGCCATTCTGGCCGCGATCCGCCTAGGGGAGGCGGAGCGATAGCAGCACCCGGTCGCGCAACGGGCGCGGAAGGAAGCGATCAAGCCACCGCAGCAGCAGGAACCGCCGCGGCATGACGAGTTCGGCTTTTCCCGCCATGACGGCTGCGATCATTCTTTCGGCCACAGCGTCGGCTGAGACTTCGCCGGGGCGTGATCGGGTGCTGCCGATCCCGTCGTCTGCGGCAAAAAAGCCGGGTGAAATCAAGGTGACGCTGACCCCGTGGGGTTTGACCGCAAGACGCAGCGCATCGGCATAGCGGGCCAGTCCGGCCTTGCTTGCCGCATAGGCCGCCGCAAAGGGCAACGAGTGGGACGCCGCGGCCGTTCCGACAAGTCCGATCCGCCCATGTCCACGACAGACCATCCGTGCCGCGATGGCGGCGGCCATCGCGGCCGGGGCGACATAGTTAGCTTGGCCCAGCCGCGCCACCTGAGCCGCGTCTTCGACAACCGCCCCTGGCGCGAGCGAGTCGCCCTGCCCGGCGACCAGCAAGACAAGATCGAAGGGGCCCGCATCATCGTCGGCGTCCAGCGCGGCAAGTGCGGCATCCAGATCGCACAAATCGATCGACCTCGTATCGACAAGCGCTCCGCGTGCGCGGCACGGGTCGGCAATCGCGGACAGGCGTATAGTATTGCGACCCCAGAGCGACAAGTGCGCACCGGGCTTTGCCAGACGAAGGGCGAGCTTGCCACCTAGATTACCAGTCGCACCGGTGAGGAGAATTCGGGACTGCATATTGGCTATTTCTTCTTGGTTTGCACAACGCATGAGGGGCAGCTATGGCGCAACGCCGAACTACGGTTTCTTGCATGGTTGACTGATCGGTGAAACTGTTACAAGTTGCATCAAGTGTGAGAGGATGGTCGCAGGCACTGCCCAATCGTCGCAAATACAAGAGCATGCATCGAAATGCCCTTGACACCCAGCCCCGCCCGACCAAGAGTCTTTCAATGCCTACATATTCGCCCCCTCCCAACCAGCGTATAACGCTGTTTCGCAATGCACGTCTGGAGAGGTTCACGATCATCTCCTTCAGGGCCTTCGCGCTGTTATGGTCGGTGGTCTTGCCCGCGATCGGCTGTGTCGGGTTGGCTTATGCGCCGAGTGGCTGGGCGCCGGCACTGATTGTGCTGGGCTGGCTGGTCTGGACGCTGACCGAATATGCGCTCCATCGTTACGCCTTTCATTTTGAATCCCGTTCCCCGTTGCTTCGGCGCGCGGTGTTCATCATTCATGGCAATCACCACGCGGATTCGAATGATCCGCTGCGCAACCTGATGCCGCCGGTCGTCAGCCTTCCCGTCGGTGCGCTGATCTGGGCGGTGTCGGTGGCGATTGCGGGACCGGTGGGGACGTGGTTCGTGCTCGGCTTCATGATGGGGTACGTTG